>NZ_LUAZ01000030.1:0-62091 GCF_001647255.1 Cellulosimicrobium sp. I38E | reverse complement strand
GCGGCCCGACGGCGCCGGGCACCGCGTGCTCGCGACCCGCGCCCGGGCGACCGTCGCCGTCGTCGGGCTGGGGCGGGTGGGGGCCTCGCTCGCCGTGCACCTCGCGACGGCCGGCGTGGGCTCGCTCGTCCTGGAGGACCGTGGCACGGTCCTCACCACGGACGTCGGGGTGGGCGCGTACCGGCTGCGCGACGTCGGGGCGCCCCGCGACATCGCGGTCCGGCGGCTCGTCGAGGACGTAGCCCCCGGGGTCGTCGTCACCTCGGGCACGGACGCGCGCCCGTCGGTCGACGTCGCCGCGGCGGCGGGGCCACCGGGCCCGCTGCCGGACGTCGTGGTCGTGGTCGAGCACGGCGCGGCGGACCCGGAACGAGTCGGGAGGATCGTGGGAGAGGGGGTGGCGCACCTGTCGGTCGTGGTGCGCGAGGCCGACGTCGTCGTCGGACCGTTCGTCCGCCCGGGCCTCGACCCGTGCCTGACGTGCGTGGACCTGCACCGTGCGGACGCCGACCCGTGCTGGCCTCAGCTCGCGCGGCAGCTGCGCGCCCGTGCCGTGCGCGTGGCCGAGGAGTCGTCGCTCGCGGCGTCGGCGGCCGCGGTCGCGCTCGGTCAGGTCCTGGCAGCCCTGGACGGGCTGGTGCCCCGCGCAGCCACGGCGCACATCGAGATTCCTGCTCCCGATGCGGTGCCGCGGCTGCGCGAGACGGGTCGCCACCCGCGGTGCGGGTGCGACGAGCTGGCGCGCACGCCCCCGGACGGGGCGCCGCTGCCCATGTCAGGCCGCCGTCGAGGCGCCGACTGACGCCCCGGCCTCGACGCGCCCGGCCTCCTGCGCCTGGCGCTCGGCCTCGCGGGCGAGCACCTCGGCCTTGCTCGGACGGCCGCGGCCGCGCTTGCGCGCGACGACGACGCCGTCCACGAAGACCTCGCCGCCCCAGACGCCCCAGGGCTCGCGACGCTCGATCGCGCCGGCGAGGCAGCCCTCGACGAGGGGGCACGTGCGGCACAGGGCCTTGGCCTCCTCGACCTCGGCGGACCGCTCGGCGAACCAGAGCTCCGGGTCGTTGGTGCGGCAGGGCAGCAGACCCGCGAGGAGACGGTCGAACTCCGCGGAGTCCTTCTCGCCGAGGGGCGTGGCCAGCGGTTGGTGGGGGACCCAGGGGCCGGATCCGCCCTGGGCAGTGATGTTGTCGAGCAGCGCGGTGAGCCGCACGATGTCCTCCAGTGATGTCCTGTCGTGGGTGTGAACGTCGTCGTCACAGGACCCCGAGGACAGCGGTCCCCGTCATGGGAGAGACGGGAGTGACCGGTGATCCTCATCGGCGGACGTGCTCTGGAGAACACGAAGGCCACGGGTCCGAGACGGACTCCGCGGCCTGGAAGGTTCTGGTCGGTCAGACCAGACGTGTCCTGGAGGCGGAGTCGGGAGCGGGGCGGGTGACGAAGGTGCCGCCGCGGTGCGCGGTTGCACGCGGACGGAGTCCTCCCGGCGTGCCCGTGTAGACGGACGCGTTATCCAGCAGGTTCGCCATGGCGATCTGGTTCTTCATCAGCTTTCCCACCCCCTCTCTCCGTTCGAGGCCCGCCTCCCGGCGCGCCCCTCTCCAACAGGACTCGTCGACCATATGTCGCGCGTCGCGGGACGCACAACTTATTTACGGGAAATTCTTCGACGAGTTTCTCCCACCCTCCGCGGGGCCCCGGAACGGCTCCCCGTCACCGCTCCGCGCGGCCCACGATGTCCAGGATCGTCGCGCCGTACCGCTCGATCTTCGCGGGCCCGAGCCCGTTGATGCGGGCCAGCGCGGCCGTGCTGCTGGGCCGCGTCTCGGCGATCGCCGCGAGCGTCGTGTCCACGACCACCGTGAACGCGGGCTTGTCGGTCTCCTGAGCGACCTGGCGCCGCCACTCGCGCAGGTTCTCGAACAGCTCGCGGTCGTAATCCCCCGTCAGCCGCAGCTTCGCCTGCCCGGCGCGCGGACGACGCGTCCCGTGGGCGCCCGGCTCGTCGGGCCACAGCCCGTCGAGGAAGCGCGTCCGGCGCCGTGTCGCACGACCACCCGGGTTGCGCGACCGCGCGAACGACAGCTCGAGGTGCTCCCGGGCACGGGTGATGCCCACGTAGAGCAGCCGCCGCTCCTCCGCGATCGCCTCGTCCGTCTCCGCGAGCGAGATCGGCATGAGGCCCTCGCTCACGCCGGCGAGGAACACGGCGTCCCACTCGAGGCCCTTGGCGGCGTGGAGCGAGGCGAGCGTCACGCCCTCCACGGTCGGCGCGTGCTGCGCGGCGGCACGCTCGTCGAGCTCGGCCACGAACGTCGCGACCGTCGGGGCGGGCCCCCCGGCCGCCTGCGCGAGCGCCGCGACGTCGTCGGCGAGCGCGACGAGCGCCTGCGTGGACTCCCACCGCTCACGCGCCGCACCGCGCGCGGCGGGCGGCTCGGGGGCCCACCCGGCGGCGGCGAGGACGTCGCGCACCGTCTCCGGCATCGCGACGTCCGGGTCCGCAGACCGGGCGGCGCCGCGCAGCAGCACGATCGCGTCGCGCACCTCCTTGCGCTGGAAGAAGCGCTCGCCGCCCCGGACGAGGTAGCCGATGCCCGCGTGCGCGAGCGCCGACTCGAACGCCTCGGACTGCGCGTTGGTCCGGTACAGGACCGCGATCTCGCTCGCGCGCGTCCCCGCCGCGAGGAGCCGCGCGATCCGCTGGGCGATGCCGGTTGCCTCCGCCTCGTCGTCGTCGTACGCGGTGAACGCGACCGGTGGGCCCGCGGGCCGCTGGGCGACGAGCTCGAGCGCCTGGTGCGCACCGCCCGCGCGCCCGGCGCGCGCGAGGAGCTGGTTCGCGAGGTTCACGACCTGCGGCGTCGAGCGGTAGTCGCGCACGAGCCGGATGACCTGGGCGCCCGGGTGGGTGCGCGAGAACGTGAGGAGGTGGTGCGGCGTCGCGCCCGTGAACGAGTAGATCGTCTGCGACGGGTCCCCGACGACGCACAGCTCCTCACGTCCCCCAAGCCACTGGTCGAGGACGAACTGCTGGAGCGGGGAGACGTCCTGGTACTCGTCGACGACGAAGTGGCGGTACTGGCGCCGCACCTCGTCCGCGACCCCGCCCTGCGTCGAGAGCATGTCGCCCAGCATGAGGAGCACGTCCTCGAAGTCGATGACCGACCTCTCGGTCTTCACGTCCTCGTACGCCGTGATGAGGCGCGCGACCGTCTGGTGGTCGTAGCCCGCGGGAGGCTCGCGGTCGATCGCCTCGCACGCCCGGACGTAGTCGTCGGCGGTGACGAGCGAGACCTTGGCCCACTCGACCTCGGACGACAGGTCGCGCACCGCGACGCGGTCGACGCCGACCCCGAGCCGGCGCGCGGACTCGGCGATGACCGGTGCCTTGTGCTCGAGGATGCGCGGCGGCGCCCCGCCGACCACCTTGGGCCAGAAGTAGCCGAGCTGTCGCAGCGCCGCGGCGTGGAACGTGCGCGCCTGGACGCCCGTCGCGCCGAGCTCGCGCAGGCGCGTGCGCATCTCGCCCGCGGCGCGCGCCGTGAACGTCACGGCGAGCACGCTCGTGGGGGCGTACACGCCGGTGCGGACGCCGTAGGCGATGCGGTGGGTGATCGCGCGCGTCTTGCCCGTCCCCGCTCCGGCCAGGACGCAGACGGGGCCACGCAGCGCGACGGCGACGTCGCGCTGGTCGGGGTCGAGCGCGTCGAGGATCTCGTCGGCGGAGCGCAGTGACGGCGGACGTGAGACCGGTGGCGTGGACATCACCCACGATTCTCGCAGGCACCGGTGACACGCGGGAGCCGGCTCGCTCGGGCGACTGCCGGGCGTCTGTCGGGCGTCTGCCGGGCCTGGGGCGGGCTGACGGTGGGAACAGCGCGCGGGCCGCCGGTGTTACCGTCACGACCGATCGCCCGCGGCACGCGCCGCCCGGACCCGCACCTGGAGAGCCCTCGATGAGCACCGCCCCGACCCTTCCCGACGCCGGCTCGATCGTCATGTACTCGACGAGCTGGTGCGGGTACTGCCGCCGCCTCAAGACGCAGCTCGACTCCGAGGGCATCGGCTACACCGAGGTGAACATCGAGGAGACCCCGGGGACCGCGGAGTTCGTGGAGTCGGTCAACGGCGGCAACCAGACGGTCCCGACCGTCGTCTTCCCCGACGGCTCCGCCGCGACCAACCCGTCGCTCGCCGAGGTCAAGCAGCGCCTCGCCGTCTGATCCCACCCGGAGGTGGGCAGGAGAGGGGCCCGGTCCGGACGCCCGGACCGGGCCCTCCTTCATGCCCACGACGTCTCGGGGGTTCAGGCGTCGGGGAGGCGGTCGCCGAACCAGTCCTCGACGAGCGAGCGCGCGATGGACGCGCGGCCCGGGAGCAGCACGTCGCCCGTGCGGACCGCGGCGGCGAGCTCGGGGCGCGTGAACCAGCGCGCGTCGGTGAGCTCGACACCGTCGACGTGCAGCTCGGTCGTCAGCGCCCGCGCGGCGAAC
This sequence comes from Cellulosimicrobium sp. I38E, assembly GCF_001647255.1. Taxonomy (NCBI): domain Bacteria; kingdom Bacillati; phylum Actinomycetota; class Actinomycetes; order Micrococcales; family Promicromonosporaceae; genus Cellulosimicrobium; species Cellulosimicrobium sp. I38E. The sequence goes on along the minus strand of NZ_LUAZ01000030.1, from coordinate 57,592 downwards.
CCGAGCATGAGCGACGCCGGGAAGGGCCACGGCTGGCTGCCCCGGTAGGCGACCTCGCCGACGACGACGCCCGCCTCCTCCGCCACCTCGCGCCGGACCGCGCTCTCGAGGGACTCGCCCGGCTCGACGTACCCGGCGAGCGTCGAGAAGCGCCGCTCGGGCCAGTGCGCGGCGTGGCCGAGCAGCAGCCGCTCGTCGTCACCCTCGCCGTGCACGACCGTCATGATGACCGCCGGGTCCGTGCGCGGGTACAGCTCCACGCCCTGCGCGACGCAGCGCCGCGTCCAGCCCCCGTTCTCGACCGTCGTCCGCCCCCCGCAGCGCGGGCACCGGGTGTGGTTCGCGTGCCACGCCGCGAGGGCGACGGCCTCGGTCGCGAGCCCCGCCAGCGGCCCCTCGAGACCTCCGACCAGCTCGCGGAGCCCCGACCACGACCGCTCGCGAGCGAGCACGGCGAACGGGTCGGAGGCGTCGACGCCCTCGATGTCGACCTCCTCCGCGTCGGCGTCGTCGGGCAGGACGAGCGCCACGTACGCGACGCCGTCCCCCTCGCCGAGGAAGAGCCAGCGTGCCTGGTCCTCGTCGGCGGCGGCACCGACGTCGGCCAGCGCCGCCGGGTCGAGCAGCGCCACGCCGTCCGCCGGGCCCGGCCCGGCGAGCGCGAGGCGGCCGCGGTGGACGAGGACGACGCGGGTCGTGGCCTCGCCGCGCAGCGTCCGCACGAGGTCGGGCTCGCCGCGGCGGTGGGCCGCGCGGTCCAGGACCGCCGCGTCGAGCGGCAGCGGGAGGTCGCGGAGGGTGGTCCTGGGGAGCGTGCCCGACGACGGTCGGGCGGCAGGGGTGGTCACCCTCCGACCGTAGGCCACACGACCGGCGTGGGTGGCCCGGGCGGCGGGCGGGGAGCGACTACCGTGGTCGGGTGCCTCGCTCACCGTTGACCCTCGCCGCGCTCGCGACCGCCGCCGTGCCGGGTCTCGACGCCCGCAGCGCGCTGGCCGTCGAGGACCCGGGCGACTACGACACCGCCGTCGTGACCGACGCCGACGGCGCCCGGTGGACGGTGCGCGCCCCGCGCAGCCTCCAGGCGGGGGCGGCGCTCGAGGCCGAGGCGGAGCTCCTCACCTCGCTCCAGCTCTACGCCGACACCGGCGTGCTGTCCTTCGCGGTGCCCCGCATCAGCGGGACCGCGCTCCTGCCCGAGGGTGGTCGCGCGGTCGTGCACCCGGCGCTCGACGGGACGACGCTCGACGTCGACGCGCTGCGCCCCGGGCCCGGGCTCGCCGCCGACCTCGGCCGCGTGCTCGCGTCGATCCACGAGCTGCCCCGCACGATCGTCGACGACGCCGGGCTGCCCGGGTACGACGTCGAGGAGTACCGCGCCCGGCGGATGGCGGAGCTCGACGAGGCGGCGGCGACCGGAAAGGTCCCGACGGCCCTCCTGCGCCGCTGGGAGACGGCGCTCGAGGACGTCTCGCTGTGGCGGTTCCAGCCGGTCGTCGTGCACGGGGACCTCGGCCCGGAGCAGGTCCTCGTCGCGCGCGGCCGCGTCGTCGCCGTGACGGACTGGGCCAGCGCGCGCGTCGCGGACCCCGCGGACGACCTCGCGTGGCTGCTCGTCTCCGCACCGCCGGAGGCGATCGACTCGATCATGGAGGCGTACCAGCTGCGCCGCACCGAGCTCACCGACAAGCACCTCGTGGACCGCGCGCTCCTCGTCGGCGAGCTCGCGCTCGCGCGCTGGCTCCTGCACGGCGTGCGGCACGGGCTCGACGACGTCGTCGCCGACGCGCTCGACATGCTCGCCGACCTCGACGACGCCACGGAGGACGCCGACGACTGACCCGGCTCGGCGGCCCGGCGCAGGCCGCCCACGCCCGCGGGTCCGGTCCGGGGTCAGCCCGCGAGCAACGCCTCGATCTCCTCCTCGCCGAGGAGCCGGCGCGGGCGCACGGTCTCGTCGGACGCGACGTAGTAGAACGCGGCGTTCACCTTCTCGAGCGGCAGCCCCGTCCACCGCGACCACGCGAGCCGGTAGACCGCGAGCTGCACCTCGCGCACGCTGCGTGCGGCGGAATCCGTGGGTGCCCGTCCCGTCTTCCAGTCGACGACCACGACGGCGTCGCGCACGCCTCCGGCGTGCTCCGGCCGCTCGGGGAACACCGCGTCGATGCGCGAGCGCAGCACCGTGTCACCGACCGGGGTCTCGACGTCGACCTCGACCGCGACCGGGGTCCGGCTCGCCCACTCGGACGCGAGGAACGTCCGCTGCAGGGTCTCGAGGTCCGCGTCGGGGTCGAGGTCGTCGTCGTCCGCGCCGGGGAGGTCCTCGACGTCCAGGAGCGACGACGTCGTGAAGTAGCGCTCGGCCCACAGGTGGAACCGCGTGCCCCGGCGTGCGTGCACGGTGGGCTCGACCGGGACGGGACGCCGCAGGTGCAGCGCGTACTCGTCGCGGTCGGCCGCGAGCCGCACCAGGCTGGACGCCGACACGTGCGCCGGGAGCTCGACCTCCCGGCCGGAGCGATCGGCCCGCTCCGCGAGCAGGACCCGGGCGAGCGCGACGAGGTCGCGCCCCTCGGCGTCCACGAGCACGCCGGCGGGCGCGGTGAGCCCGGCCGGGCCCCTCTCGGACTGGTCGGCCACGGGGTCTGCCGCGGATCCGGGAACGGACGCGACCCTCGTCGGCGCGTCCGCGCGGAGGTTCGGCGCGGCGTCACCGCGCGGCTCGTCGGCGGGACGTCGAGCGCGCGCTTCGCGGGCGCGCTCGACGGCTGCCGCGGTGCGGCGCAGCACCGCGCGCGCCGACCCGACGGGGGCGTCGTCGGGCGCGGGCCACTCGCCGGTCACCTCGACGTCCTCGAGCGGGTTGGTGTCGTCGGGTCCGGGCGGGGCCGACCAGCCGTCCGCCGCCACCACCCCGGACTCCACGAGCTCGAGGAGGAACGGCGAGAGGACGCGCGGGCGCGAGCCCGTCTGCCACCACGACGCCGTGAGGTACAGCTCGCGGCGCGCCCGGGTGAACGCGACGTAGGCGAGCCGGCGCTCCTCCGCGAGCTGGTGCTCGCCGCTCGCCGCGCGGAACTCGTCGCGCCGCGCCACGAGCTCCTTGGTGTCCGACGCGAGGTCGAACCGGAACTCCGGCAGGTCGGCGGCGTCACCGCGCAGCGGGTACGGGAGCTGGCTCACGTCGGTGAGCCACCCGCTGTCCGCGCGCACCCCCGAGGACGACTGCGCCGTCGTCGGGAACACGCCGTCCACGAGCCCGGGGACGACGACGACGTCCCACTCGAGCCCCTTCGCGGCGTGCGCGGTGATGACCTGCACGGCGTCCGGGTCCGGCTCGCGCACCGGCAGGTCCAGCCCGTTCTCGCGCGTCGAGGCGACGCCGAGCCACGCGAGGAACGCACCGAGCGTCACGACGTCCGCGGTCTGGGTGAACGTCGCGGCGACGTCGCGGAAGGCGTCGAGGTGCTCGCGCGCCCGGTCGCTCACGGCCTCCGGGTCGACGAGCCGACGCGAGGCGAGCAGCGCGTCGTTCGTCACGGCCTCGACGTCGAGACCGAGCGCGCGCTCCGCCTCGACGACGAGCTCCGGCAGCGACAGGTAGGTGAGTCCGCGCAGGACCCGCAGGGTGCGCGACAGCGCCGCGAGGCGCGCGTGGCCCTGGGCCGTGAGCGTGCGCCCGTCGGCCGCGGGCTCGCCCGGGTCCGGCAGGTCGTCGAGGGCGTCGACGATCGAGCGGTGGTCGGCGACGTCGCCCTCGACGACCACCAGGTCCGCGCCCTCGCCGTCCGCCGCCGCCGCGCGCCGACGGGACCCGAGCGCGCCCTCGTGGCGCGCGAGGTCGGCGGCGCGGCTCCCCAGGGCGTGCAGGTCCGCCGACCCGAGGTTGAGCCGGGGACCCGTCAGGAGCCGGACGAGCGCGTCGCCGCGCGACGGGTCGTGCACCGCCTCGAGGAGCGCGACGACGTCGACGACCTCCGGCGTCGTGAGCAGCCCCCCGAGGCCGACGACCTCCACGGGCAGCCCCCTGCGTCGCAGCGCGACCTCGACCGCGGCGAACTGGCTGCGCTTGCGGCACAGGACCGCCGCGGTGACCCGCCCGCCCGGGGCGCCCGCGGGCCGCCATCGTGCCGCGACGAGCTCCGCGACCGCGGCGGCCTCCTCCTCCGCGGTGGCCGCGACGTGCGCGGACACCGTGCCCGGCCCGGCGTCGGGCCGCAGCGTGAGCGGCGGCACCTCGACGCGATCACCGGAACCCGCGCCCCCCGCTCCACGCAGCGGGCCGGCGGTGACGTTCGCCGCCGCGAGCACCGCGGCGTCGTTGCGCCACGACGTCGACAGGAAGCGCACCGCCGACCGGTCGCCCGTCGCCCGGGGGAACCGCTCGGGGAACCGGGCGAGGCCGCCCGCGCTCGCGCCGCGCCAGCCGTAGATCGACTGGTGCGGGTCGCCGACGGCCGTCACCGGGTGCCCGCTGCCGAACAGGCCCGCGAGGAGCTCGACCTGCGCGTGCGACGTGTCCTGGTACTCGTCGAGCAGGACGACGCGGAACCGCGCTCGCTCGGTCTCCCCCACGACCGGGACCTCGCGCGCGAGGCGGGCCGCGAGCGCCACCTGGTCGCCGAAGTCGAGGGAGTCCGTGGCGCGCTTGCGCCGCCGGTACTCCGCGACGACGTCGAGCAGCCGGACGCGCTCGGCGACGTCACCGACGAGCTTCTCGACCTCCTTGGTCCGGGCCTTCTGCCGCGGCCCGAGCGGCAGCGCGTCGAGCTGCTCGACGATGTCGGCGAGACGGTCCCGGGCCTCGCCCGGCTCGAGGAGGTGCTCGCCGAGGGCGCCGGACAGGCCGAGGACGGCCGCGACGACCGTGCTGAGCGCGCGGTCCGTGCCGAGGTCGTCGTCCCACCCCTCCACGACCTCGGACGCGAGCTGCCACTGCTGCGCCTCGCCGAGGAGCCGCGCGCCGGGCTCGACGCCCACGCGCAGGCCGTGGTCGCCCACGAGCGAGGCGGCGTACGCGTTGTACGTCGCGACCGTCGGCCGGTCGAGCAGCGAGAGGGCGGACGACGCGCCGCCGCGGGCGCGCGCGAGCTGCGCGAGCCGCACCTGGACGCGCTCGGACAGCTCGCCCGCCGCCTTGCGCGTGAAGGTCAGGCCGAGGACCGCGTCCGGCGCGACGAGCTCGTTCGCGATGAGCCAGACGACGCGCGCCGCCATGGTCTCCGTCTTGCCCGAGCCCGCCCCCGCGACGACGAGCGTCGGCTCGAGCGGTGCCTCGATCACCTCGACCTGCTCCGGGGTCGGGCGGGGCCGGCCCAGCAGGTCCGCGATCCGCGTCGCGGACAGCGTCGGGCGCGGCGGCTCGATCGTGCCGGGCGTCGTGGTCTCGGGCGCGACCACGACGCCGTCGGCAGCGACCAGCCGGACCGGCGGCGTCGGCTCGGGGAGCTCGAACAGCTCGCTGCTCATGCCACGACCCTCCTGCCCTCGGGCTGCACCGGGCACGCCCGACGCACCGGGCACATCTCGCACAGCCCGTTCTGGCGGGCCGTGAACGTCGCCGCCGACATCGTCCCGGCGGCCTCCTCGACGAGGTCGCGCGCCCAGCTCGAGCCGTCGGGCGCCGGATCGAGGGCGGGCTGCGGGACGACGGCGGGGCCGACGTGCGTGCTGCCCACGTAGACGAGCTGCGCCCCCGCGCTCCGCGTCCCCTCGGGCACGTCGAGCGCGCCCGCCTCGACCGCGAGCTGGTACGCGCCGAGCTGCGGGTGCTCGGCGCCCTCCGCCTTGGTCGCGGTACGCCGTCCCGTCTTGAGGTCGACGACGCGGACCTTGCCCTCCCCCGCGTCCTCGACCCGGTCGATCGTCCCGCGCAGGCGCGCCCGCCCCACGGTCACGTCGAACGTGGGCTCGACGAGGAGCGGCTCGCCGGCCTGCGCCACGTAGGCCGCGAGCTTCTCGATCATGCGCTCCGCGCGACGGCGGAGCTGGCGCGTCGGCCAGCCCTCCGGCAGCGCGAGCTCCGCCCAGCGACGGTCGAGCTCCGCGCGCAGCTCGGCGAGCGTCCCTGAGGGGTGGGTCTCCGCGATCGAGTGCACGAGCGTGCCGAGGCTCTGGTGCGTCGCGTCGGGCGCCGTGCCGCCCGCGGCCTCGAGCGACCACCGCAACGGACAGGTCGAGACGGTCTCGACCTTCGACGGCGACACCGTGACGATCTCCTCCGCGCCGCGCAGGGGTGCGGCGCTCGACACGCCCGCGACGCCGTACCAGGTCTCCGGCCGCGCCTCCGCGACACCGAGCTCGCCCAGGTCGGCCAGGAGCGTGGCCGCGGCGACCGCGCGCGCGTCCGGCGCGCCGTCCTCGGCGAGCTCGACCGCGCGAGCCTCGCGAGCGGCCGCCTCGACGAGCACGCCGCGCGCGGCGGCGACGAGCCCGCGCAGGTCGAGCGGGGCACCGACGCGCACGTGACGGCGCGCGTCCGGGTCCGCGCCGGGCGCCGGGGCCGCGCCCGGCCCACCCGTCGCCGCCGGCGGCGGGGACTCGTCGTCGGGCCCGTCCGGGCCCGCGTCCGGTCCCTCGGGAGCGGCGGGCGGGACGACGAGGTCGCAGAACACCGACGGCGCCTCCTCCGCGTCCTGGACCGCCGTCACCACGAGCCGCCGGGTCGCGCGCGACGTCGCGACGACGAACGCCCGCAGCTCGTCCGCGAGCACCTGGGCGCGCGCCTGCGACCCGACGCCGTGCGCGTCGTGCGCGCGGCCCGCGAGGAGCTCGACGAGCGCCTGCGACCCGAGCAACGAGTCGCGCAGGCGCAGGTCCGGCCAGACGCCGTCCTGCACGCCCGCGACCACGACGACGTCCCACTCGCGCCCCGCGGCGCCCGCGGGCGTCAGCGCCGCCACGGCGTCGGCGCCGCTCGCGCTCGCCGCGAGCGAGTCGGCCGGCAGGTCCTGCGACGCGAGGTACTCGACGAACGCCTCGGCCGGCGCGCCGGGCATGCGGTCGACGAAGGTCTCGGCCGCGCGGAACAGCGCGAGCACCGCGTCGAGGTCACGGTCCGCGCGCGCCCCGGCCGGTCCGCCGTCGAGCGCCGCCGACCGCCACCGCTCCGCGAGCCCGGTCGCCGCCCACACCGCCCACAGCACGGTCTGCGCCGTCGCGCCGGGCTCGGCCGCCGCCGCCCGGCCCGCCGCGAGCGCGCGCGCGACGGCGGCCGGCCCGCGCCGCACGGTGGGCGGCAGCGTCGCGGCGCGTGCCGGGTCCAGCAGCAGCTCGACGAGCAGCGCGTCCGACGAGCGCCCGCCCCCGCCCTCGAGCTCCTCCGCTCGCAGCGCCCGCCGCAGCCGACGGAGCGCGACGACGTCCAGAGCGCCGACCGGCGACGTGAGCAGGGCTGCGGCGGTGAAGGGGTCCAGGGCATCGACGTCGTCCTCGTCCGCGACGCACACGCGGACCGCCGCGAGCAGCGGCGCGACGGCCGGCTCGTCGCGCAGCGGGACGTCGGAGCCGAGCAGCGTGACCGGCACCGAGGCCGCGACGAGCTCCCGGCGCAGCGCCGCGAGACGGGTCCCGGTGCGGGCGACGACCGCCATCCGGTGCCACGGCGTGCCGTGCAGCAGGTGCTCGGCCCGCAGCTCGCGCGCCACGAACGCGGCCTCCTGCGCGACGGCGGAGAGCACGACGACCTGGACGGGTGGGGCAGCCCCGGGCTCGCCGCCCGAGCCGGTCCCCCGATGCGCGGCCACCTGACCGGACGTGCCGGCCGCGCCCGCCGCGTCGAGCGGCGCACCGCGGGGGGCCGCACCGCGGTGCACCGCGCCGGCGACGGTGCCGACCTGCGCCGCGACCCGGCGCGTCACGTCCCGCAGCGCGGCGTCCTGCCGCCACGCCGTGCCGAGCACGGCCACGCGCGCCCCGAGCTCGCCGCGCCGGGCCCCGTCCCGGCGGGCGGGCGCCGAGGCACGGCCGACGAGGCCCGGGCTCGCACCGCGGAAGGTCTGCACCGCCGCGTCGGGGTCGCCGAGCAGCACGAGCCGTGCGCCGTCGTCGTGCAGCACGTGCAGGAGCCGTGCGGTCGCGACCGTCGCCTCCTGGTAGTCGTCGACGACGACGAGGTCCCAGCGCGGCCGGGCGGCGTCGGGCACCTCGTCGTCCCACGCGAGGAGGGCCTCGGCCGCCTCGTCGACCACGATCGCCGGGTCGAACCGGGCGCCCGCGTCCGGCGTCCCCGCGCGCAGCGCGGTCACGTCGAGGTACTCCGCGAAGAGCTGGGCACCCAGCGACCACTCGGGCCGCTCGTAGCGGTCTCCGAGCGCGGCGAGGTCGGCGGGCGTCAGGCCGCGCTCCGCCGCGCGCATGAGGAGGTCGCGGAGCTCCTGGCGCAGGCCCCGGAGCCCGAGCGCCTCCTCGGGGAGGCCGGGCGGCAGGACCAGGGGCGAGCCCAGGTGCGCGAGGTCGCCCTCCAGGTGGCCCTCCAGCAGCTCGGAGAGCACGAGGTCCTGCTCCGGTCCGGAGATGAGCGTCGGGACGGGCTCTCCCAGCGCGGCCGCGCGCTCGCGCAGCACGGCGAAGGCCGTCGAGGCCGCGGTGCGCACCATCGGCGCACCGACGGTGCGGCGGGCGCGGGCCGACAGGCGGTCGCGGAGCGCAGCGGCGGCACGCCGGGACGAGGCGAGGAGCAGGACGCGCTCCGGGGCGAGGCCGTCGGCGAGCGCCGCGAGCACGACCTCCTGCGCGACGAGCGTCTTCCCCGTGCCCGGCGCCCCGACGACGAGCGTCGCGCCCGGCCCGGCCGCCGCGGCGAGCGCCGCGCGCTGGGAGTCGTCGAGCGTGACGTCGGCCTCGTGGTCGCGAGGCCGCGCGACGAGGCGAGGGGCGGTCGTCCGGGGCACGGACCCGATCCCATCACGTGCCACCCACACCGTGGGCATCGCCGACGGCGCGGCGAGAGCGCCGCTACGGCACGGGCCACCCGTTGGTCAGGCACCCCTGGGCCGAGATCGACTGCTGCACCATCACCGGCGCGACGGCGCCCGGGGCCGGGCAGTCCTCGTGCCCGTGCCCGAGCACGTGACCCACCTCGTGGTTGACCAGGTACTGGCGGTACGTCGCGAGGTCGTCACCGAAGTCGGGGGCGCCGAGCACCCAGCGCTCGAAGTTGAGCACCGCGACGCCGGACACGGAGTTGCCGCACGAGTACTTCCCCTCGGTCGCGAGCGGGGCGCACATCCGGTCGGTCGTCGCGGGGCTCGCGAGCACGACGCGGATCGACGCGTCGTCGGCAGCCGTCCGGGAGAACGTCACGCCGTCGGGGCCCGACCACCCGCGCGGGTCGTTGAGCGTGGCGAGCACCGCCGTCGCGAGGACCTCGCCGTCCACGGGCAGGCCCTGCTCGACCTCGACCCGCACGGACCGCACGGTGCCCATCCCGGGGGCCGGGACCTCGCCCGGGACGACGTCGAGCGCGCCCCCGAGGTCGGGCGCGACGACGACCTCGCCCACGAGCCCGGAGCCCGGCTCCGCGACCGGCGCCGCGGGCGCCGCGGGCGTCGTCGGCGTGGGTTCGGGCACCGGCTCCGCCTCGGCCGCCGGCGGCGGCGGGTCCGCAGGCGCGAGCGGCACGACCACGTCCGGGCGCGGCGCGACGCGCTCGCGGAGCTCCGGCGCCTGCACCGCGTCGCCCGCGCGCTCCGCGCCGGACCGGCTCGCCGCGTCGGCCTCGTCGCGGGCCGGAGCAGGCGGGTCCTCCCGGTCCGCCGAGACGGGCGCGGTCACGCTCGGGACGTCCCAGACCTCCGCCGTCGCGGCGCCGCCGCCGAACCCGACCACGAGGCAGGCGGCGACCGCCGCACCGTGCCGCACGCCCCGCGAGGAGCGCTTCACGCGAGCTGTCGACGGGCGGTTCGGGGGGGTATGTCTGTCGGGCACCCGCCCATCGTCCCACTCCTCGCGACGCCCGGTCGACACGAGGCGCCGTTTCCGTATCCTCCCCCCCATGACCGGAGCCAGCGAGGGACGCGGGCGCGGCACGGCCGGGCCGCCCGTCGCCGCGCGCACCCGGATGCCCCGGGACGAGCGGCGGACGCAGCTCCTGACGATCGCCGAGGAGCTCTTCGCCTCCCACGGCTACCACCACATCTCGATGGACGACATCGCGGACCGCGCCGGGGTCGGCAAGCCCGTGCTCTACCGGCACTTCCCCTCGAAGCTCGACCTCTACCTCGCGCTCATCGACGACCAGGGCGACCGCCTCGTCCGCGCCGTCCACGTCACGCTCGACCCGTTCCGCGAGCCGGCCCCCGGGATCTCCGCGAGCGACCTCGACGCCCTCGCGGTCGACGGTCTCGCCGTCATCGAGGGCATCGTCCGGGCGTACGTCGCCTACGCGCGCACGGCCGGCAGGTCCGCGGCGCTGCTCTTCGAGTCCGACGTCATGCGCGACCCGGTGGTGCGGGCGCGCGTGCTCGCCCCCGACGCCCGCATCGCGGGGGCGTTCGCCGATGTGCTCGTCCGGATCACCGACCTCGACGCCGACGAGGCGCTCGTCGTCTCGCGGACGTGCACCGCCGTCGGCCGGGCGGCCGCGACCGAGGCCGTCCGTCCGGACGGGACCGCGTCGGCCGACGACGTCACCCGGCTCGTCCCGCGCCTCGTCTGGCGCGGTGTGCACGGGATGCTGCGCCGTCCGCGGGCCGGAGCCCCGGACGCCGCGGCGGCGCCGTCCGCCGACGGCGGCCCCGGACCGGACGCGGCGTTCGACGGCTCGACCGCGGGAATCTGACTACTATCGAACGCGTTGTCGCCGGTGGGACGCCCACAGGCGGACCGAGGCCCGTCGTCGCTGCGCCTGGCGCAGCCGCTGTGAGGAGATGTGAGTGGAAGTCACGATCGGTGTGCAGAACCTGGCCCGCGAGCTCGTCGTCGACACGGACCTGTCCGCCGAGGCCGTGGCGACCGCCGTCGCGGACGCGCTCGGTGGCGCCCCCGCCCTCGAGCTCACCGACTCGCGCGGTCGCCGCGTGATCATCCCGACGGCGTCGCTCGGCTACGTCGAGATCGGCACCGAGGAGCAGCGCAAGGTCGGTTTCGGCTCTCTCTGACCGCCACGACCTGACCGTCGACGACGCCGCCGTCGCGCCCCCGGGCGCGACGGCGGCGTCGTCAGGCCGCCAGACCCAGGCGGTCCATGCGCCGGGAGTGCTCCGCCGTGAGGCGCGAGAACACCCACGACTGGGTCGCCGGCGCCGGGCCGTTCGACGCGGCCTCGGCCGTCGCGTCGATCCCCGCGGCGACGAGGCGCGCGAGCGCGGGCCGCTGGGCGAGGACGACGCCGACGACGCCCAGCGCCTCGCCGACGAGGCGCCGGCCCCACAGCGCGAGCCGGGACGCGAGCACCGGGTCCGCGGCGGCGGCGTCGGCGATGACCGGGGCGTAGCGCTGCGACGGCGTGTCCTGCGTGAGCGCCTCGACGACGACGTCGCGCGAGCGCTCGTCGAGGCCCTGCGCGGCGAGCAGGCAGAAGTCGTCGGCCACACCCTGGCCCACGTACCCCTTGAGGATCCCCTCCCACCACGTGCTGGGGCGGGTGCGCGCGTCGAAGTCGTCGAACAGGCCGTCGAAGGCGGTCATGCAGTCGGCGGGGTCCCCGCCCAGCTCGTCCACGCGGACGAGGACGCGCTCCTGCCGGTCGAGCATCGCCGCCGCGAGCCGCGAGAGCGCCTGCCGCTGCCGCAGCGTCGGGGCGTGCGCGGCGTCGCCCGCGAGCCGTCCGAAGCTCGCGAGCTCCGTGTAGGCGACGAGGCCGAGCAGCTCGACGGCGTCCGCGTGGTTCGCCGTGGGCAGGGTCAGGGGGCTCGCGTGCTCGGCGTCGCTCATCGGGCCAGGATAGTTCTCCGATATCATGGCCGACGTACATCGGTTGCCCGGTCGTCCAGACCTCACGCTCGTCACGCGAACGACGACGGCACGGCACGGTCCGCAGCGCGGGCCTGGCCACGACATTCACGATCGGCTGCCGGCCACGAGGCGCGTACGACCGCGACCGGGAACCTCTCCCGGTGCCGGGCCCACGACGGGCCCGCCGACGGTCGCGCGTGCCCGAACGAGACAGAGGCACCAGTGACCACCACAGACGCGACCAGCACCGACGCGACCCCTGACGTGAGCGCGGACGCGACCACCGTCGCCGCGAGCGTCCACGCGGACAACACCACCTTCGCCGACTTCGGCGTGCGCCAGGAGATCGTCGACGCGCTCTCCGACGCGGGGATCGTCCAGCCCTTCCCCATCCAGGCGATGACCCTGCCGGTCGCCATGTCGGGGCACGACATCATCGGCCAGGCCAAGACGGGTACCGGGAAGACCTTCGGCTTCGGCGTGCCGCTGCTGCACCGCGTGGTCGCCCCGGGCGAGCCCGGGTTCGACGAGCTCCCCTCCCCCGGCAAGCCGCAGGCCCTCGTCGTCGTCCCGACGCGCGAGCTCGCGGTCCAGGTCGCGAACGACCTCGGCACCGCCTCGAAGCGCCGTTCCGTGCGCATCGTGCAGCTCTACGGCGGCCGCGCGTACGAGCCCCAGGTCGAGGCGCTGACGCGCGGCGTCGAGGTCGTCGTCGGCACCCCCGGCCGCATGATCGACCTCATGAACCAGGGTCACCTCAACCTCACGCGGGCCTCGATCGTGGTCCTCGACGAGGCGGACGAGATGCTCGACCTCGGCTTCCTGCCCGACGTCGAGAAGATCCTGGCCCGCACGCCCGCCCAGCGGCACACGATGCTCTTCTCGGCGACGATGCCGGGCGCCGTCGTCTCGATGGCGCGCCGCTACATGAAGCAGCCGACGCACATCCGGGCGAACGACCCCGACGACGGCGGCCAGACGGTCAAGAACATCGAGCAGGTCGTCTACCGCGCGCACGCGCTCGACAAGGTCGAGATGCTCGCGCGCATCCTCCAGGCCGACGGCCGCGGTCGCACGATCGTGTTCGCGCGGACCAAGCGCACCGCGGCGAAGGTCGCCGACGAGCTCGTCGACCGTGGGTTCGCGGCCGGCTCGATCCACGGCGACCTGGGCCAGGGCGCGCGCGAGCAGGCGCTGCGTGCGTTCCGCAACGGCAAGATCGACGTGCTCGTCGCGACGGACGTCGCGGCGCGCGGCATCGACGTCGAGGACGTCACGCACGTCGTGAACTACCAGTGCCCCGAGGACGAGAAGACGTACCTCCACCGCACCGGCCGCACCGGCCGCGCGGGCAACAAGGGCACCGCGGTGACGTTCGTCGACTGGGACGACATCCCCCGCTGGTCGCTCATCGACAAGGCGCTCGGCCTCGGCATCCCGGAGCCGGTCGAGACGTACTCGAGCTCCCCGCACCTGTACACGGACCTGCACATCCCCGAGGGCACCAAGGGCCGCCTCCCCAAGGACCGGCGCACCCTCGCCGGGCTCGACGCGGAGGAGATCGAGGACCTCGGCGAGACCGGCAAGCGGCACACGCCGGCCGGCGGTTCGCGCGGTCGCCAGGGCGGCCGGTCCGACGGCGGGCACCGCCGGGGGGAGCAGGGCGACCGCGGTCGCTCGGGCGGCCAGGGCCGTTCCGGCGGGCGTCGCGCCGAGGGCGAGCGCTCGGGCAGCCGTCCCGAGGGTGAGCAGACCGCCGCCACCGCGGGCGCGCCGTCCGAGAACGCGCCGTCCGAGGGCGGCGAGCGCCGTCGTCGGTCCCGGAACCGCCGCCGCACGCGCGGCGGCCGCCCCGTCGAGCAGCAGGGTGGCGCCGAGGCGGCCGCCCAGCCCGCGGAGTAGCCCGGAGCGTTCCGCAGCCCGACGACGAACCCCGGGTCTCTCGTCACGGTCACCGCGCCGTGAGGAGGGACCCGGGGTTCGTCGCGTCGGCGGTCAGTGCACGTGCGCGTCCCGACCCGCGAACCACACGGCGACGCCCTGGACTCCGGCCGCGGCGACGAGCAGGAGGAGCGGCAGCGTCCACGTGCCGGTGGCGTCGTGCGCGAGCCCGAGACCGAGCGGCCCGGTCGCGGCGAGCAGATAGCCCGCGCTCTGCGCCATGCCGGAGAGCTCGGACGTGTGGGCGGCGTCGCGGGCCCGCAGGGCCATGAGGGTGAGCGCGAGGCTGATCCCGCCGCCCTGGCCGAGTCCCACGAGCACGACCCAGAGCGCCGCGGCGCCGGGGGCGAGCGCGAGCCCGAGCAGCCCGGACCCGACGAGCACGACGAGCACGATCCCGATGCCCCGCTGACGGCGCATGCGCCCCGCGAGGACCGGGGTCACGAACGAGCCGAGGATCCCTGCGAGGTTGCACAGCGCGAGGAGCCAGCCGCCCGCCTCCGGCGTCCGGCCGAGCGCGACCATGATCTCCGGGAGCCACGCGTTGACGGCGTAGAACGACAGCGACTGCATGCCCATGACGACCGTGACCGCCCAGGCGAGCGGGCTCCGCCACACCGCGGAACGGGCGACCCCGGCCCCGGCGCCCGCGCCGAACGACGTCGCGCCGGCCAGGTCGGGCCGCAGCGCGCGCGGCACCCACACGAGCACGCCGAGGACGGCGAGCACGCCCCAGGTCGCGAGCGCGCCGCGCCAGTCGAGACCCGCCGCCGTCGCGATCGGGAGGGTGAGCCCCGCCGCGAGCGCGGCGCCGCCGGACAGCGCCATCGAGTACAGCCCCGTCATGAGCCCGATGCGGTCGGCGAAGTCGCGCTTGATGAGCGCGGGCAGCAGGACGTTCCCCAGGCCGATCGCGCACCCGGCGACCACGGTCCCGGCGAAGAGCCCCCACGTCTCGGGGACGAGCCGGAGCGCGAAGCCGACGCACAGCACGACGAGGCTCACGAAGAGCGCACGCTCGAGCCCCCAGCGCCGCGCGAGCACGGGCGCGAGCGGCGCGAGGAGGCCGAAGCAGAGGACGGGCAGCGTCGTGAGCACGCCCGCCGCCGCCGCGCTGAGCCCCAGGTCGGCGCGGATCTCGCCGAGCACCGGCGAGATCGAGACGACGGCGGGGCGCAGGTTGAGCGAGGCGAGGACGATCGCGACGACCGCCCCCACCCCCAGCGGACGGCGCAGCGCGCTCACGCGGAGACCTCCCCGGCCCCAGCACGACCGGGGCCTTCCACGGCAGCCTCCACGAGCTGCGCGCGCACGGCGTCGATCGTCGCGGTCACCGCGCCCTCGGCCGCGTCGGCGTCGCCGGCCCGGATCGCCGCCACGACCTCCTCGTGGCCGGGGACGTCGCGGTGGTGCCGTCGCCGCTCCCCCGACGGGAAGGTCCGGACGAGCGCGTGGTCGAGGCCGTCGTAGAGGTCGGCGAGCAGCGGGTTTCCGGCCGCGCGCACGACCTCGGCGTGGAACGCGACGTCGGCGGCCTGGAACGTGTCCTCGTCGGCGTCGCGCGCCGCGACCTGGGCCGCGAGCGCGGCGTCGAGCCGCGCGAGCGCGCCCGCGTCGTGCCGTCCCGCCGCCGCCCGCGCCGCACCCCGCTCGAGGATGCCGCGCACGTCGAGCACGTCGAAGGCGTCGGTGGTCCGCGCGCGGCGGGCCAGGGCGGCGTCGAGGCCGTCGGCCGCGCGGACGTAGGTGCCGTCACCGCGCCGGGGCTCGAGGACGCCCGCGTGCTCGAGGGCCCGCACCGCCTCGCGCACGGTGTTGCGCCCCACGCCGAGCTCGGCCACGAGCTCGGGCTCCGGCGGGATCCGGGAGCCCACCGGCCACTCCCCCCGAGCGATGCGCTCGCTGAGCCGTTCGACGACGAGCTCGGACACCTTGCGGGGCGGGACGATCGGCTGGTTCACCGAAAGAACCTAACATCCCCTGTTTGACGTCGGCGACGACGGCGGGCCGTACGGGGTCTCTCGTACGGGGATTGACCAGCACGCGGCGCCGGGAGGACCTTGCGCGGGACCGCTCCTCGACGACGAAAGCGAGACCGCCATGGACCCCACCACCCCACGACGCCGACGACTGCGCAGGCTCCTCGCGCTCGTCGCCTCGGCGACGCTCGTCGGGACGCTGCTCACCGGGACCACCACCGCCACCGCCGCGGACACCGAGCTCGTCGTCAACGGCGGGTTCGAGTCGGGGCTGTCCGGCTGGACCTGCTCGGGCTCGACGGGTCAGGCGACCGCGAGCCCGGTCCGCACCGGCAGCGGTGCGCTGCGGGCCGCGCCCGCGGGCGCGGACAACGCGCGCTGCTCGCAGCGCGTGACCGTGCAGCCCTCCTCGACCTACACCCTCAGCGCGTGGGTCCAGGGTGCGTACGTGTATCTCGGGGCGAGCGGCGCGACCGCGCAGGACGTCTCCACCTGGACGCCCTCGGCCTCGACCTGGCAGCGGCTCAGCCTGACGTTCACCACGTCGGCGACGGCCACGTCGGCGACGGTCTACCTGCACGGCTGGTACGGCCAGCCCGCCTACGTCGTCGACGACGTCAGCCTCGTCGGCCCGGGCGGCGGCACGACGCAGCCGCCCGCCACGCCCACCGGCCTCACCGCCGGCACCCCCACCGCCAGCAGCGTCCCGCTCACGTGGGGCGCCGTGACGGGCGCCACCGGCTACGCCGTCTACCGCGACGGCGCGAAGGTCGCGACCACCACGACCCCGTCCACGACCGTCACCGGGCTGACCGCCGCCACCGCCTACTCCTTCCAGGTCACCGCCACCAACAGCGCCGGCGAATCCGCCCGCTCCACCGCCGTCACCGCGACCACGGCCGGCGGCACCACGCAGCCGCCGGCCACCCCGACCGGCCTCACCGTCGGCACCCCCACCGCCAGCAGCGTGCCCCTCACGTGGGGCGCCGCGACCGGCGCCACCGGCTACGCCGTCTACCGCGACGGCACGAAGGTCGCGACCACCACGACCCCGACCACGACCGTCACCGGGCTCGCCGCCGCCACCGCCTACTCCTTCCAGGTCACCGCCACCAACAGCGCGGGCGAGTCCGCCCGCTCCACCGCCGTCACCGTCACGACGGCCAGCGGCGGCGGCGCCGGGGGCGACCTCCCGCCGCACGCGCTCGTGGGCTACCTGCACGCGTCGTTCGCCAACGGCTCGGGCTACACCCGCATGGCGGACGTCCCGGACTCGTGGGACGTCATCAACCTCGCGTTCGGCGAGCCGACGTCCGTCACGTCCGGGGACATCCGGTTCAGCCTGTGCCCGCAGGCCGAGTGCCCGAACGTCGAGTCGGTCGCGGAGTTCAAGGCCGCCGTCGCCGCGAAGCGTGCGGCGGGCAAGAAGGTGCTCCTGTCCATCGGCGGCCAGAACGGCCAGGTGCAGCTCACGACGACGGCCGCGCGCGACGCGTTCGTCACCTCCGTGAGCTCGATCATCGACACCTACGGGCTGGACGGGGTCGACATCGACTTCGAGGGCCACTCGCTGTACCTGAACACGGGCGACACGGACTTCCGCAGCCCGACCACGCCGGTGATCGTCAACCTCATCTCCGCGCTCAAGACGCTCGCGGCCCGCTACGGCGACGACTTCGTGCTGACCATGGCGCCGGAGACGTTCTTCGTCCAGAACGGCTACCAGTTCTACGGCTCGGGCCCGTGGGGCGGTCAGGACCCGCGGTGCGGCGCGTACCTCCCGGTCATCCACGCACTGCGCGACGACCTGACGCTCCTGCACGTCCAGGACTACAACTCGGGCCCGATCATGGGGCTCGACGACCAGTACCACACCATGGGCGGCGCGGACTTCCACATCGCCATGACGGACATGCTGCTCACCGGCTTCCCGGTCGCGCGCGACACGTCCAAGGTGTTCCCCGCGCTGCGCCCGGACCAGGTCGCGATCGGCCTGCCGGCGAGCACGCACGCGGGCAACGGTCACACCGCGCCCGCCCAGGTCAACCAGGCCCTGGACTGCCTCACGAAGGGCACGGGCTGCGGGTCCTACCAGACCCACGGGCGCTGGCCCGCGTTGCGCGGCCTCATGACGTGGTCGATCAACTGGGACCGCTACAACGGCTGGGAGTTCTCCCGGAACTTCGACGCCTACTGGCCCTGACGAACCGCCCGTGACGAGCCGGCGTCCGGGGGCCGCGCCCCCGGACGCCGGCGGTCCGCCTCAGTCGTCCCAGCGCACGTCGTGCACGCGGTTCCACCCGATGCCCGCGGCGTCCCACCGGGGAGCCTGCCGCACGATCCGTGCCTCGAAGTCCTCGAAGTCGCGGTCGGCCTGGGCGGTCCACGCCACCTCGGCGAGTGCGGGCAGGCGGGGGAAGGTCATGTAGTCCACGTAGACGTCGACGTCGACGAACTCGTCGGTGCTCGTCGGCAGGTGCGTGAGGCTGTCCGGGTAGGAGCGGTCCGACCACAGCGGGGCCTCGACCCCGGCGACGCGTCCCGCGACGTCGACCTTCCGCTCCGGGTCGAGGGTCGACGTCAGCTCCGTCTCGGGGTCCCACGAGTACGCGCGCTCGAGATCGATCCGCGCGGCCCACTCGAGCCCGTACGGGGTGATGTCGTCGTACTTCATGTCGAGGTACGTGCGGTCCGCGGGCGACATGACCAGGTCGGCGCCCGCGGCGAGCGCCGCGCGCACCTCCCGGACGTCCGCGGTCTCCCGCGCGGTCCCGATGAGGCCCCGGTTGCGCTCGCCCACGCCCCAGTACTGGATCAGGCTGCCCTCCGGCAGGGTCGTGCCCTGTGCCCACTGGTGCCAGCCCACGACCGTGCGCCCGTGCCCCGCGACGATCTCGTTCGCCGCCGCGGTGTAGTTCTCGTACCAGCCCTCCGCGGGGCTGGGGGCCTCGTCCCCGCCCAGGTGCACGTACGGACCGGGGTTCTGCGCGACCACGGCGGCGAGGACGGTGTCGAGGTACCCCTGGACCGCCGGCATGTTCTCGTCGCTCGAGCAGATCATGGGGTTGTTCACCTCCGGCCCCCAGTACGGCTCGCCGGTCGTCCCGTCGCAGCGCAGCGACCCCAGGACGGACTGCGCGGCGAGCGTGTGCCCCGGCCCGTCGATCTCGGGGACGACGGTGACGAAGCGGTCGGCCGCGTACGCGACGATCTCCGCGTACTCCTCGGGCGTGTAGAACCACGGACCGCCGGTCCCCGGCGGCCAGCCCTCCTGCGTCCGCCCACCCACCTCGGTGAGCTCCGGCAGGCCGTCGACCGTGAGCCGCCAGCCCTGGTCGTCGGACAGGTGCAGGTGCAGCACGTTGAGGCGGTAGTCCGCGAGGTGGTCGACGAACCGCTGGACGTCCTCGACCGGGGCGAAGCGCCGCGCGACGTCGAGCATCGCGCCGCGGTACGCGTAGCGCGGCTCGTCCGCGATCTCGACCGCCGGCACCTCCCAGGCGACGCCGTCGACGGGGGCGGACGCCTCGACCTCGGGGGGCAGGAGCTGGAGCAGCGTGCGCGTGCCGCGGTACAGGCCTGCGGGCGTCGTGCTGGCGAGCACGACGCCGTCCTCCCCGGTCTCCAGGGTGTACGCCTCGGCCGCGGGGTCGTCGAGCGGGCCGTGCGGGTCCCAGGACTCGCCGCCCGGCTCGAGCCGGAGCACCACGGACGACGCCTCGTCGGCAGGCTCGTGTCCGGTGGCTCGGACGACCGGCTCGACCGGGAGGTCGAGCGCCGTGGGCGTCCGCAGCTCCTCGGCCAGCAGCTCGCCCACGCGGACCGCGCCCTCCTGCCCGACCGAACTGCCCGCCGCCGCGTCGACGACGACCCGGGTCGCGTCGTCGAGCACGAAGGGCGCGGCGTCCGAGACCTCGACCGACGCCGGGAGGGGGACGAGCCCGAGCTCCTGCGCGGTCGGCGCCCCTCCGGGAACGGACGTGCAGCCGGAGAGGGTCACGACCCCGCTCACCCCGATCACGGTGAGCACGCCGAGCGTGCGGCGCGTCGAGGGCGTGCCAGCGTTCATGAGGACCCCTGCCGAACTCGTCGCGCGGACGGCCGTCGTCCGCACCGCTGCCGACCCTAGCGCTCCCCCGCCGGCCTCCGCGAGGCCTTGCGCAGCGCCCCGCGGCGCCGTGTCAGGAGCCGCACCCCCGGCACGACCGCGGCGCAGCGGGCGTCAGGCCGCCTGGACGAACTGCGTGACGGCGTCGGCCACGAGCTGGACCGCGATGGCCGCGAGCAGGAGTCCGGCGATGCGCGTGACGAGGATGGTCCCGGAGTCGCCGAGCACGCGGTTGATGACGTTCGCGAAGCGCATGGAGAGCCAGAGGCACACGTGCACCGCGACGACGCCGGCCACGATGGCGACCCACTCCGCGACGCCGCCCCCGCGCTCCCCCGCGCGCTGGACGAAGACCATGGTCGCGACGATGGCGCCCGGGCCCGCGAGCAGGGGGGTCCCGAGCGGCACGAGCGCGACGTTGACGCCCTTGTTGCCCGACGGCTGCGGCTCCTCCATCTTGCCCGTGAGGAGCTCCATCGCGACGAGGAGCAGCAGCAGGCCGCCCGCGGTCTGGAGCGCGGGCAGCGAGATGTGCATGTAGCTGAGGATCTGCTGGCCGAACGCCGCGAACGCCACGATCACGCCGAAGGCGACGAGGATGGCGGTGCGCGCCGCCTGGTTGCGCTGCTTGGCACCCATCGCGCTCGTCAGGCCCAGGAACACCGGCACGGTGCCGGGCGGGTCCATGATGACGAACAGGGTGACGAAGACCTCCGTGAAGAGCCGGACGTCGAAGAGCTCGTTCATCGTCCGATCATCGGATCACGTCCAACTGTCCCAGCTCCTCGATCTGCTCCAGCACGGTCCGTGCTGTCGTGTTCTCCCCGAGCCGGTTCGGTTTGCCGGCCCCGTGGTAGTCGCTCGACCCGGTGACGAACAGGCCCAGGGTGCGGGCCAGGTCCTCGAGCCGTGCGCGCTGACGCTCGTCGTGGTCGCGGTGGAACACCTCGAGCCCGGCGAGGCCCGCCACGGTCATCTCCTCGATCACCGCGTCGGACACGACGCGCCCTCGACCGTCCGCGCCCGGGTGGGCGAAGACGGGGACGCCCCCCGCGGCACGGATCCCCCGCACCGCCGCGACGGCGTCGGGCGCGTAGTGGGGCACGTAGTACGGGGTGTCGGTGGCGAGGATCGTCGCGAACGCCGCCGAGCGGTCGGGCGAGAGCCCTGCCGCGACGAGCGCGTCCGCGATGTGCGGCCGCCCGATCGTCGTGCCCTCGACGGTCTGCGCGAGCACATCATCCCACGTGATCGGGTAATCCTCGGCGATGAGGTCGACCATCCGGCGCGCCCGGCTCGTCCGCGCGTCGCGCGTGCGGTCGAGCTCCGCGAGGAGCGCCGCGTGCGCCGGGTCGTGCAGGTAGGAGAGCAGGTGCACGCTGATGCCGCCCGAGCGGGCCGAGATCTCCGCGCCGCGCACGAGGGCGACGCCGTGCCGCAGCGCGGCGTCCGTCGCCTGCGCCCAGCCGGCCGTCGTGTCGTGGTCCGTGAGCGCGACGACGTCGAGCCCGGCCGCGGCCGCGGCCCCGACGACCTCCCCCGGCGCGTCCGTGCCGTCCGACGCGGTCGAGTGGGTGTGGAGGTCGATGCGCACGGGACCCAGGATAGTGACGGGAGACCGGGTCGGCGGCACGGGACCCCCACACGATGTGCACACGGGGCGCGGCCCCTCCCCACGGCCGTCCCAGGCTGGGGTGCCACAGTCGGGAACGATGACCCTCACGACGCACGCCCCCGCCCCCACCGCCCTCCGCACCCCGCCCGGCCACCGCACCGACGCGTCCGCCGACGGCACAGAGCGCCCGCCCGCCGTCGTCTTCGTGCACGGCATGCGCACGTCCGGCGCGATCTGGGACCGCCAGGTGGAGCACGTGCGCGCGCTCGGGCACGACGCCGTCGCCGTGGACCTGCCCGCGCACGGCGCGCGCGCGCACGAGCGCTTCACGCTCGACCGGTCCTTCGAGGTGATCGACGAGGCCGCCGCCTCGTTCGGCCCGGACCGCCGGGTCGTCCTGGTCGGGCTCTCGCTCGGCGGCTACACGTCGCTCGCCTGGGCGGCCCGCCGCCCGACCCACCTCGCCGGCGTCGTCGCGGCGGCCTGCACGTCCGACCCCAAGGGCAAGCCCGTCGCGCTCTACCGCGACGTCGCGCGCCTCGTCGTCGCGGGCGGCGGCGCCGTCGGACGTGGCGCCCGCTGGGCGGCACGCACGAGCGCGGCCGCGTGGGGCACGATCGCCCGGGGCGGGCGCTCGCTCCCGGGCGGCGCGGCGTCGTCCTACGCGCTCGCCGGCCCGGCCGACGCGGGCTCGCCGACCCCGGCGGCGCCCGGCTGGCACGTCGTCACCGACGCCCTCACCCAGCTCGCGGGCCGCTCGTGGCTCGCCCACGTGCGCGACGTCGACGTCCCCGTGTGGCTCGTCAACGGCGCGCGCGACCACATGCGGCTCGACGAGCAGCGCTACCTCGCCGCGGCCGCGGACGCGGCGCTCGTCGTCGTGCCGCGCGCCGGTCACGACGTCAACAGCGAGGCCCCCGAGGCCTTCAACCGCGTGCTCGGGCGCGCGCTCGCGGACTTCGGCCGCGTGCGCGGTGCGAGACTGGGGGCATGACCGACGCCACCCCCGTCACGCCCGAGCCCACGTCCGAGACGCCCGACCGGGCCCCCGAGCACGCCGGCGACGGCCAGGACCTGGCCGCGCGCGGGAGCAACCGCTCGCAGCGCCCCGACTCCGACGCGTTCAAGGCCTTCATCACGAGCGGCTGGGCGCCGCGCGCGGAGCTCGACGTCGAGCCCCTCCCGGCCGCCCCGTACACCGTCGCCCGCCGCGCCGCGCTGTCCGCCCGGTTCCCGGGCGCACGCCTCGTGGTGCCTGCCGGCCCGCTGAAGACGCGCTCCAACGACACCGACTACCGGTTCCGCCCGCACTCGGCGTTCGCGCACCTCACGGGCTACGGCACGGACCAGGAGCCCGACGCGGTGCTCGTGCTGCACCCCGTGGAGCCCGGGACCGGCGACGGCGGCTCCGACCACCACGCCGTGCTCTACGTGCGCCCGCTCGCCGCGCGCGACACGGAGGAGTTCTACGCCGACTCGCGCTACGGCGAGTTCTGGGTGGGCGCGCGACCGTCGCTCGACGACGTCACGACCGCCACCGGTGTCGAGGCCCGCCACGTGGACGAGCTGCGCGACGCGCTCGCGAAGGACGTCGGCCCGGGCGGGGTGACGCTGCTCGTCGTCGCGGGCGCCGACGAGGCCGTCGAGGCGCTCGTCGAGGCGATCCGCGCCGAGGCTGGGCTGGACGACGTCGAGGCCGCCCAGGACGAGCAGCTCACCGAGGCCGAGTGGCTCGCGCGCGCGGAGGCCGCCTACCGGCGCACGGACGCCGCGCTCGTCGAGGCCGTCTCCGAGCTGCGGCTCGTCAAGGACGCGCACGAGGTCGAGCAGATGCGCGAGGCCGTCGCCGCGACGATCGCGGGCTTCGAGGAGGTCGTGCGGAACCTCCCGCGCGCCGTCGAGCACCGGCGCGGCGAGCGCGTCATCGAGACGACGTTCGACGCGCACGCGCGCCTCGAGGGCAACACGGTCGGCTACGAGACGATCGCCGCGGCGGGCGAGCACGCCACGACGCTGCACTGGATCCGCAACGACGGCGTCGTGCGCACGGGCGAGCTCGTGCTGCTCGACGCGGGCGTCGAGGTCGACTCGCTCTACACCGCGGACGTCACGCGCACGCTGCCCGTGGACGGCGAGTACACCGAGGTCCAGCGGCGCGTGTACCAAGCAGTGCTCGACGCCGCGGACGCCGCGTTCGCCGTCGCCGTGCCGGGCGCGCGCTTCCGCGACGTGCACGCCGCCGCGATGGAGGTCATCGCCGCGCGCCTCGAGGAGTGGGGCCTGCTCCCGGTGAGCGCCGCCGAGTCGCTCTCGCCCGAGGGGCAGCAGCACCGCCGCTGGATGGTGCACGGCACGAGCCACCACCTCGGCCTCGACGTGCACGACTGCGCCCAGGCGCGCCGCGAGCTCTACCTCGACGGGGTCCTGGAGCCCGGCATGGTCTTCACGATCGAGCCGGGCCTGTACTTCAAGGCGGACGACCTCGCCGTCCCGGAGGAGTACCGGGGCATCGGCGTCCGCATCGAGGACGACGTGCTCGTGACGGCCGAGGGCAACGAGAACCTCTCGGCCTCGCTCCCCCGTCGCCCCGAGGACGTCGAGGCCTGGATGGCGCGCCTGCGCGGCTGAGCCGCGTCGGTCAGGCGGGCCGCTCGGGCTGGTCGGGCTGCTGCGCCCCGGGCCCGGGCAGGGGGTCGGGCTGGGCGTCGGGCTGCGCGTCGGCGGGCTGGTCCGACGTCGGGCGCATGGCGCCGTAGCGCGGCTCCCCCGTCGGCGTGGTCCAGCGGGGGTCGGGGGTCCGGGCCGGCGGCGCGACCGGGGGCGTGGGCGTGGGAGCGGCGCCCGCCGGCGGCTCGGGCGCCGGCGCGGTCGGCGCGGGAGGCGGGGTCGCCCCGGGCGTGCCCCACGTCGGGTTCGCGGGGGCGGCCGGCGCGCGGACCCCGCCCGCGCCCTCCGGCATCCGCGCCAGGAGCTGGCGCGCGTCGCCCGCGCGCTCGGGCGCGCAGAGGATCCCGTACGACGACGCGACGATCTGGCTCTGCGACGTGAAGTCGCGCTTGCCCTGCGTGAGCGCGTACGACAGCACTGAGAAGAGCAGCCCGAACCCGGCGCCGATCCCGATGGCTGTGAGCACGAACGCGCCGTCACCGGAGAAGAGGAACAGCAGCAGACCGACGAAGAGGCCGAACCACGCGCCGGACGCCGCGCCCGCGATCGCGACGCGCCCGTAGGTGAGCCGGCCCGTCACGCGCTCGACCATCTTGAGGTCGGTACCGACGATCGTCACGAGCTCGACCGCGAACTTGTTGTCGGAGAGGAAGTCGACCGCCTTCTGCGCCTCGAGGTAGGTCGCGTACGACGCGATCTCCTCACCGCGGGGCGGGGTGGGGACACGGGGGACGGCACCCGGGCGCGACATGCTCATTCGCCCAGTCTGTCCTACTCGTGCTGCCGGCGCGAGGCCCGCGCCCCCGCGCGTCCGTGGCTCCGGGCCGCCCCGCGGCGCCACCCACCGGAGGAACGCGCGGCGACCGGGGCGCGTGCGTAGGCTGGCCGCGTGAGCGCAGCCACCACCGTCTTCGTCGCGCGTCTGGCCGGGACCAGCGTGTTCGACCCCATCGGCGACCAGGTCGGACGGGTGCGGGACGTCGTCGTGCTCATCCGGCCCAAGGGCGCGCCCCGCGCCGTGGGGCTCGTCGTCGAGGTGCCGGGGCGACGGCGGGTCTTCCTCCCCCTGACGCGCGTCACGAGCATCGACGCCGGGCAGGTCATCTCCACGGGCCTGGTGAACATGCGGCGGTTCGAGCAGCGCGCGATGGAGACGCTCGCGGTGAGCGAGCTGCTGGAGCGCACGGTCGAGCTCGTCGACGGGTCGGGCTCGGCGACGATCGAGGACCTCGCGATCGAGCGCCAGCGCACCGGGGACTGGCTCGTCACCAAGCTGTACGTGCGGCGCCGGGCGCAGCACAAGGGCACGCTCGGGCTGCGCCGGCGCGGTGACGCGATCGTCGTGGACGTCGGTGCGGTCACCGGCCTCGCGGGCGGCACCGAGGCGCAGGGCGCCGCGATGCTGCTCGCCGCCTACGACGACCTCAAGCCCGCCGACCTCGCCGACGTCATCCACGACCTGGGCGACACGCGCCGGCTCGAGGTCGCGGGCGCGCTCGACAACGAGCGCCTCGCCGACGTCCTCGAGGAGCTGCCGGAGGACGACCAGGTCGCGATCCTCTCCGGCCTCGACACCGACCGCGCCGCGGACGTCCTCGAGGCGATGCAGCCCGACGACGCGGCGGACCTGCTGCACGAGCTCCCGGAGGCGCAGGCGGCCCAGCTCCTCGAGCTCATGGAGCCGGAGGAGGCGCGCGACGTGCGCCGCCTGCTCGCCTACGCCGAGGACACGGCGGGCGGTCTCATGACCTCCGAGCCGGTCGTGCTCGGCCCCGAGACGACGATCGCCACGGCGCTCGCGCAGATCCGACGCAAGGACCTCGCCCCCGCGCTCGCGTCGATGGTGTTCGTCGCGCGCCCCCCGCTCGAGACGCCGACGGGCCGGTTCCTCGGCGTCGCGCACTTCCAGCGGCTGCTGCGCGAGCCCCCGCACGCCGCCGTCGGCTCGGTGCTCGACTCCGACGTCGAGGGCGTCGCGCCCGACGCCCCGCTGGGCCGCGTCACGCGCATCCTCGCGACCTACGACCTCCTGTGCGTCCCCGTGCTCGACGCCGAGAAGCGCCTCCTCGGCGCGATCAGCGTCGACGACGTGCTCGACCACATGCTCCCGGACGACTGGCGCGAGACGGACGACGACGTGGACACCGAGCAGGCGCGCGCCGCGCTGGCTCCCGGGTCGCTGCCTCGTCCCGCGGCCCGCGGCGGCGCGACGGGGGTGACCCGTGGCTGACCGCCTCGACACGCCGAAGAGCGCGCGACGCTCGCTCATCCCACGGGTCAAGGTCGACCAGGACGCGGTCGGCCGCGCGACCGAGGGCATCGCCCGGTTCCTCGGCACGCCGCGGTTCCTCGTCTACCTCACGGTGTTCTGCGCGGTGTGGATCATCTGGAACTCGTGGGGGCCGGAGGGCCTGCGGTTCGACTCCGCGGAGTTCGGGTTCACCGCGCTCACGCTCATGCTCTCGCTCCAGGCGTCGTACGCGGCACCCCTCATCCTGCTCGCCCAGAACCGCCAGGACGACCGCGACCGCGTCACCGCCGAGCAGGACCGGCAGCGCGCGGAGCGCAACCTCGCCGACACCGAGTACCTCGCGCGCGAGATGGCCGCCCTGCGCATCGCGCTGAGCGAGGTGGCCACGCGCGACTTCGTCCGCTCGGAGATCCGCAACCTGCTGGAGGAGCTGGAGGAGAAGTCGGCCCGCCCTGCCGAGGACGAGGCCGCCGACCGCTGACGCCGGGCTCGACCCGCTACTGCGTGCCCTCCGCCGCCACGCGGCGCAGACGCTCGGCGAGCGCCGGGTCGCCCTCGACGGTCAGGCCGTCGGCCGTCCCACGGCCCCACAGCCACAGGTCGAGCGCCCACGCGGGGCCGGCGACCTGCGTCGTGGTCGAGCCCGGCAGGTCGACGAGCTGTGCGACGTCGAGGTCGTACGCGGTGCCCGACTCCGGGCCCGTCCCGGTGAACCGCCCGAACGCGAGCTCCCAGCTCCGCGGCCTCTCCCCGAACCCGTCCACGACGACCGACACCGTCGCGCCGTCGGGGGTGAACACGCCCCAGCCGGGCACGCCGTCGACCATGACCGACAGCACCTCGTCGACGCCGTCCGCCGCGACGTGCGGGTCGGCGGGCGTGATCTCCCGTCCCGCCGTGAGCTCGGCGTCCGCGCGGTGGATCAGCGCCTCGTGCGCCTGGCGGCGCAGGACCCAGCCGACGTGCCGGCCGTCGTCGTGCCACGACCAGCAGGGCTCCGCGGCGTCCCGGCCCGTGAGCGCGGCGACGAGGCGGCTCGTGGAGCGCTGCAGCAGCGCTGGCAGCTCGGCGTCCGACGACGGGCGGGCGAGCGGTTCGACGTCGTCGCCGTCGAGGCCTCGCCCGGGCGCCGGCCCGACGACGCGCGCCCAGAAGTCCTGCACCTCCGCGAGGTGGTACAGCAGGTCCGCGCCCGTCCAGTCGGGGCACGACGGCACCCGTGCGTCCGGGGGCGCGCTCCGCACGGCGTCGCCGAACAGCTCGCTGTCCCGTGCGAGGGAGGCCAGGGCGTCCATCCGTGCACGGTAGACCCGTTCGGCGCACCACGGCGTGCGATGCGGCTCACGTCCGTCCCGGGACCTAGGGCCCGGCGGACGGTGCCGCGTGCACGCCTACGATGGGTCCATGCCCGACCCCGCCGCAGACCAGCTCGAGCACGCCGTCCGGCAGGCCCTCACCGCGGTCCTCGACCCGGAGATCCGCCGCCCCGTCACGGACCTCGGCATGATCCGGTCGGTCGCGGTCGCGACCGGTGCGCCGGGTGCGGTCGTGACGGTGGGCGTCGACCTCACGGTCGCGACGTGCCCCATGCGCGACACCCTGTCGCGGGACGTCGACGCCGCCGTCCGCGCGGTCGACGGCGTGGCGGACGTGCGCGTCGAGCTGGGCGTCATGAGCGCGGAGCAGCGCGCGGAGCTGCGCACGATGCTGCGCGGCGGCGTGGGCGAGCCCGAGATCCCGTTCGCGAAGCCGGAGTCGCTGACGAAGGTCTACGCGATCGCGTCGGGCAAGGGCGGGGTGGGCAAATCGTCCGTCACGGCGAACCTCGCGGTCGCGCTCGCCGCGGAGGGTCTCGAGGTCGGCGTCGTCGACGCGGACATCTACGGCTTCTCGATCCCCCGCATGCTCGGCGTCGACCGCCAGCCCACGCGCGTCGACAACATGCTGCTGCCGCCGATCGCGCACGGCGTGAAGGTCGTCTCGATCGGCATGTTCGTCCCGCCCGGCCAGCCGGTCGTGTGGCGCGGACCGATGCTGCACCGCGCCCTCCAGCAGTTCCTCGCGGACGTCTTCTGGGGCGACCTCGACGTGCTGCTCCTCGACCTCCCGCCGGGGACGGGCGACATCGCGATCTCCGTGGCGCAGCTCCTGCCGGGCAGCGAGATCGTCGTGGTCACGACACCGCAGGTCGCGGCCGCCGAGGTCGCGGAGCGCGCGGGCTCGGTCGCCACGCAGACGCAGCAGGGCGTGGTCGGCGTCGTCGAGAACATGTCGTGGCTCGAGCAGCCGGACGGGTCGCGGCTGGAGGTGTTCGGGTCCGGCGGCGGCGAGCGCGTCGCCGCGAACCTGTCGCGCGCCACGGGCACCACCGTCCCGCTCCTCGGCCAGGTCCCGCTCGACGTGTCGCTGCGCGAGGCCGGCGACGGCGGCACCCCGGTGGTCCTCGCCGACCCCGGCTCGCCCGCGGCGGTCGCGCTGCACGACGTCGCGCTCGGCCTCGCGCGCCGGCCACGCGGTCTCGCGGGGCGCTCGCTCGGCGTCACGGTGGTCTGACCGAGGCCGGTCGGACCGGGTCTGCGGGCCGTCGCCGCCCGCGGCACGTCGGGCTCCCGTGGCCTATGAGGGCGCCCCTGTCTTTTCCTCGTGCCACGGTATAGTCTCGCCCGCATCTCGTCAGGGGGACGGCCGTCGGGCCGGTGAGGGGGATCCAGCCGTGGCGTCGTCGCTGCTCCGCCCTGCCTTCGTGCACCTCGTGCGCGCCCGGCCCTCACGCCGGGGCCTCTCCGCTCGTTACCAGACGGTGACCCCACGGTGGAGAGATCACGACAGAACTCCTCCCCAGGGATGACGACGCCTGCACGCCCCTCCCCCTAGCCTCGGGCCGGGCGTCCACTGCCCGCCGAGCAGCGCCCGCTCGCCGTCCGCCACCGTCGTCCCAGGAGCCCGCACGTGGGTATCACCCGCCGGATCGTCTTCCCCGCCCTCCGCATCGTCGTCTGGGGGGTCATCGCCACCGCGCTCGCCGTGATCGCCTTCCGCTCCGCTCCCGAGCCGCCCGCCGACCCGGCGGTCCCCTCCGCCGAGCTCGTCGAGCCCCGCGTGGCCGTGACCACGGGCGACGTCACGAACACCGTGACCCTGACCGGGCAGGTCGTCGCCGACCCGGCGGCGTCGCAGAAGGTCACGCAGCGTGGCGTCGTCACGGCGGTGCACGCCAAGCCGGGCGACGTCGTCAAGGCTGGCGCGCCCCTTCTCGAGGTCACCCTCGAGGAACCCCGCGAGCCCCTGACCGAGACCGACCCGGAGACGGGCGAGGTCACCGTCACCGAGCGCCGGCCGAAGGTGACGAGGGAGACGGTGGAGGCCACCACCGCCGGCACGGTCGCCACGTTCACGGCCTTGAAGGACCAGGAGGTCGCGGTCGGGGAGGACTTCGCGTCGATCTCCCCCGGGACGCTCTCGGTCACGGGCAGCATGGTCGCCGAGCAGCAGTTCCGCCTGCTCCAGATCCCGACCGAGGCGACCGTCACCGTCACCGGGGGGCCCGCGCCGTTCACCTGCACGAACCTGCGCATGGGCACGGCTGCAGCGCCCGCCGGGGCGCCCGAGGAGGGTGCGACCGACCCCGCCGCGGGCGCGACCTCGGCGAGCGTGACGTGCGCGGTGCCGGGCGACGTCACCGTCTTCGCCGGCCTCGCGGCCGAGCTCGAGATCACCGCCGGCTCGGTCGAGGGAGCCCTCGTCGTCCCCGTGACCGCCGTCCTGGGCCGGGTCGAGCAGGGCAAGGTGTGGGTCGTCGGCGCGGACGGCGAGCCCGAGGAGCGCGCCGTCACGCTCGGCCTCACCGACGGCAGCGTCGTCCAGGTCACCGAGGGCCTCGCCGAGGGCGACGAGGTCCTCGAGTTCGTGCCGGGCCAGGACGTCGTGCCTGTCCTGGACGGCATGGTGGGCACCGACGACAGCGGAGAGGCCGGCTACTGATGAGCCTCCTGGAGCTCAACGGGGTCGCTCGCTCGGTGCTCCTCCCGGACGATCGGGAGCTCGAGATCCTGCGCGGCATCGACCTCACGGTCGCCGCCGGAGAGCACGTCTCGATCGTCGGGCGGTCGGGCACCGGCAAGTCCACCCTCCTCAACATCCTCGGGCTCCTCGACACCCCGACGGGCGGGGAGTACCTGCTCGACGGCGTCCCCATCGGCCGGCTCCCCGGCCGCGCCCGGGCGCGGCGCCGCGGCACGGACTTCGGGTTCGTGTTCCAGCAGTTCAACCTGCTCCAGGGCCGCACGGCGCTCGAGAACGTCGTCGCGCCGCTGCTGTACGCGCGCGGACGGCAGTTCTGGCAGCGCCGGACGCTCGCCGCGGAGATGCTCGAACGGGTCGGCCTCGGCGACCGCCTCGACACGCGCCCGGAGAAGCTCTCGGGCGGGGAGCAGCAGCGCGTCGCCATCGCCCGCGCGCTCGTGCGCGTGCCGCGCGTGATCCTCGCGGACGAGCCGACGGGCGCGCTCGACGTCGACACCGGCAGCGAGGTCATGGACCTGCTCGACACCATCGCGCGCGAGAACGGGTCGGCGCTCATCGCCATCACGCACGACCTCGCCGTCGCCTCGCGCGCGGCCCGGCAGTTCCGTCTGGCCGACGGCGTGCTCGCCCCGATCGCCATCACGGCGCGCAGCGCGGGGTCGCTCGCCGCGCTCGAGACGGCCGGCGGGGACGGCGCGAGCCCGAGCACCGGTGACGTCGGGCCCTACGGTCCGGCCGCGCACGACGACAGCGCGCCGCACGCGCTCGAGGCCGGCGACGACCAGGCGGAGCACGTCGCCCGCCCGCTGGTTGCCTCGCACGGCGCGTCCCCGCGGACGGGGGACGCCGCGTGACCGGGATCGTCGGCGCCGTCCTCGAGGCGTGGGACGAGCTCCGTGTCCACAAGGTGCGCGTCCTGCTCGCGCTCGTCGGTGTCGCGGTCGCGGTCTGCGCGATCACCGCGATCTCCGCGGCCGGCGAGATGCTGCGCCAGGTCTCCGCCGAGCAGAACGACCGGTGGAACGGGCGCGCCGCGACGCTCCAGGTGTCGGCCTGGCCGACGGGCGAGGGCGGGAGCGTCATGCCCGCGCCCGAGGAGTACGAGCGCGTGTTCGACGAGGTCGTCGAGCGCTACGCGATCGGCTACTCGTCGATGCTGCGCGACGCGCCCGCGCCCGTCCGCTTCCCCGACGGGACGCGCGAGGTCTACACGACCGGCGTCGAGGCCGACTGGGCCACGATGCACCGCTTCGAGGTGTCGTCGGGCCGGTGGTTCACGGACGCCGACGCCGACCGCCTCGCCCCCGCTCTCGTCGTCAACCAGGCGTTCCTCGACGCGCTCGGCGGCGTGACCGTGGCCGATCACCCGACCGTGACGATCGGGGGCGACAACCCGGTGGTCGCGACCGTCGTGGGGGCGTTCCCGGACGACTGGCCGCAGGCCGAGCCGCAGGCCTACGTCCTCGTGGACGCCCAGTCGGCCTGGGTCACGCCCGAGTCGCTGGAGATGACGGGCCCTCCACGACTCGAGCTGTGGGTTCCCGACGACCTCGCCGACGGGCTCGTCGAAGCGATCCAGCGCGACGTCGCCGGAGCGCTCAGCGGCACGCAGGCCGACGTCTTCCGGTCGGACTCGGCGGGCTACGCCGTCGTCGACGGCGCGATCCGCTGGGTCGTGCTCGGCGTCAGCGTGATCGCGCTCCTGCTCGGCGGGCTCGGGCTCGTCAACATCGCGCTCGTCACCGTGCGGTACCGCATCCGCGAGATCGGGATCCGCAGGAGCTTCGGCGCGAGCTCGGGGCGCGTCTTCTTCTCCGTGATGATGGAGAGCGTCGTCGCGACGACCGTCGCGGGCGTGCTGGGCGTGACCGTCGCGGTCGTCGCCCTCCACAACGTCCCGCTCGACGCGCTCATGGGCTCGGCCGTCCAGGACGCCCCGGGCTTCCCGTTCTCCGCCGCGGTGACGGGCATGCTGGCCGCCGTCGGGATCGGAGCGCTGGCGGGTCTCCTCCCGGCGCTCGTCGCCGTCCGGGTGAAGGTGATCGACGCGATCCGCTACTGACCCGGACGGCCGGTCCGGCACCCTGTCGGGCCGGTCACCGGGCCGCGATGTTCGGTCATGTTCGATCGTGTTGGATTTCTCGGCGATGTGGACAATACTGTTCGCATGCTCGCCTCACAGCGCCAGGAGCGCATCCTCGCGGAGATCCGGGACCACGGCGCGGTCCGCATCGGCGACCTGACCCGGGAGCTCGGGGTGTCGGACATGACGATCCGGCGCGACCTCGTCGAGCTCGCCGACCAGGGCCTGGTCCGCAAGGTCCACGGGGGCGCCGTCGCCCCGCACACCACCGCGCACGAGCCGGGCTTCGCGGCCAAGAGCTCGCGCGAGGCCGCGGAGAAGGAGGCCATCGCGACGGCCGCCGCCCGCCTCATCACCGCGAACGCCTCGGTCGCGCTGAGCGCCGGCACGACGACCCACCTGCTCGCCGCCCGCATCGCCGCGGACCCCGCGCTGCGCCCCCTGACGGTCGTCACGAACTCCCTCCCGGTCGCCGAGATCCTGCACCGGGCGAACGACCCGCGCCTGGAGACGATCCTCACGGGCGGCAGCCGCACCCCGTCCGACGCGCTCGTGGGCCCGCTCGCGGAGGCCGCGCTCGCGGGCCTGCGCGTCGACCTCGCGTTCGTCGGCGCGCACGGCGTGGACCCGGAGATCGGGCTCACGACCCCGAACCTGGACGAGGCCGCGACGAACCGCGCGCTCATCGAGTCGGCCGGCCGCACCGTCGTCCTCGCCGACCACACCAAGTGGCACACGACCGGGCTGCGCGTCTTCGCGACGTTCGCGGACGTGGACGTCCTCGTCACCGACGCCGGGCTCGCGGAGGACGCGCGCGCCCGGGTCCAGGACCTCGTCGAGCAGCTCGTCGTCGCCTGACGGCGGACCGCAGCCGCCGCCTCTCCCACCGCACCGCGATCGGAACACCGCACGCATGAACCCGCACCTGCGCCGCACCTCGACCCGCCTCGCCGACGGCCGCGAGCTCGTCTACTTCGACGACTCGCCCGCGTACGTCTCGGGTGAGCGCTCACGTCGGCTCGACGACCCGCGTCCGCTGCCCGACCGGTTCGCCCCGGTGCCCGGCCCCGACGGGGCGCCGCACCCGTACGTCGGGCCGGAGATGCGCCGCGACCCGCTCACGGGCGACTGGGTCCCCCTCGCCGCGCACCGGATGAACCGCACGTTCCTCCCCGCCGCGGACTCGTGCCCGCTGTGCCCCGCGCGTCCCGGCGCCGCCTACTCGGACGGCGAGGTCCCCGACACCGACTACGACGTCGTCGTCTTCGAGAACCGCTTCCCGTCGCTCCAGCGCGTGCCCGGCGTGGCCGACGCCGTCGTCGAGGACGCGCCGCTCCAGCTCCACGCACCGGCCGCGGGCCGGTGCGAGGTCGTGTGCTTCTCGAGCGACCACCGCACGTCGTTCGGCGCGCTCTCGCCGCAGCGCGTCCGCACGATCATCGACGCGTGGGCCGACCGCACCGCCGCGCTCGGGGCAGAGCCCGGCGTCGAGCAGGTCTTCTGCTTCGAGAACCGCGGGCAGGAGATCGGCGTCACGCTGCACCATCCGCACGGGCAGATCTACGGCTACCCGTACGTCACGCCGCGCACCCGCGCGCTGCTCGACGAGGCGCGCGAGCACCACCGCCGCACGGGCCGCAACCTGCTGCGCGACGTCCTCGACTCCGAGCTCGCGGACGGGCGCCGCGTCGTGCTCGAGACCGAGCACTGGGTCGCGTACGTGCCGTTCGCGGCGCGCTGGCCCGTCGAGGTCCACCTCGCCCCGCGGCGCGACGTGCCCGACCTCCCCGCGCTCACCGACGCCGAGCGCGACGACCTCGCCACCGCCTACCTCGAGCTCCTGCGCCGCCTCGACCGCTTCTTCGAGACGGCCGACGGCGACCCCATCCCGCTCCCGTACATCGCCGCGTGGCACCAGGCCCCGGCGCACGAGGGCCGCTCCGTCGCGGACGGCGGCACCGACGACGTGACCCTCGCCCGGCTCCACCTCCAGGTCTTCTCCGTGCTGCGCGCACCGGGCAAGCTCAAGTACCTCGCCGGCTCGGAGTCGGGCATGGGCGCGTGGATCAGCGACACGACGCCCGAGCGGATCGCGTCGCGCCTCCAGGAGCTCGCCCCGTCGAGCGCCGCACGCGGGTGGGTCCGCTCGTGGTCCGACGACGACGGCGCGGCCCGCGCCCGCGCCGTCTTCGCCGCGTCGTTCGACGAGGCTGCTGACGGTCCCGCCGACGCCCATGAGGCCCGAGCCGGCCAGGAGCAGGTACCGGTCTGGGCCGCCCCCGGCCGCGTCAACCTCATCGGCGAGCACACCGACTACAACGCCGGGCTGTGCCTCCCCATCGCTCTCCCCCACCGCACGTACGTCGCGCTGCGCCCGCGCCCGGACTCGGTCGTCCGGCTCGCGTCGGCCCAGGCGCCGGGCGAGACGTGGACGACGACGCTCGAGGACGTCGCGCCGGGCGCGGTCGCGGGCTGGGGGTCGTACGTCGCCGGCGTCGCCTGGGCCCTGCGCGAGCACCTCGTCGCGCAGGGCGCCGACCCGGGCGCCATCACGGGCTTCGACGCGGCGGTCGACTCGAGCGTCCCGTTCGGGGCCGGGCTCTCCTCGTCGGCCGCTCTCGAGTGCGCGGTCGCGGTCGCGCTCGACGACGTCGCCGGACTGGGCCTCAGGGCGACCGACGCCGGGCGGGCGGCCCTCGCGACCGCGAGCGTCCGCGCCGAGAACGAGATCGCGGGCGCACCGACGGGCGGCATGGACCAGTCCGCTTCCCTGCGCGCGACCGCCGGGTACGCGCTCCTCCTCGACTGCCGGCCCGGCCTCGACCCCGTCGAGTCCGCCGAGCAGGTGCCGTTCGACCTGGACGCCGCAGGGCTGGCCCTGCTCGTCGTCGACACGCGCGCCGAGCACCGGCTCGTCGACGGCCAGTACGCGGCGCGACGCGTGACGTGCGAGGACGCCGCCCGCACGCTCGGGCTGGGTTCCCTGCGCGAGCTCGCGGACGACGTCGCCGCGACCGACGACCCCGCCGGGGCCCTCGCCGTCGCCCTGGAGAAGCTGCCCGACGACGTCGCACGCCGCCGCGTGCGTCACGTCGTGACGGAGATCGGGCGAGTGCGCGACCTTGTCGCTCTCCTGCGCGACGGGCGTCCCGACGCGGTCGGGCCGCTCATGAACGCGTCGCACGCGTCGCTGCGCGACGACTACGAGGTCTCGAGCGTCGAGCTCGACGTCGCCGTGGACGCTGCCCGCGTCGCCGGCGCCCTCGGTGCGCGCATGACCGGGGGCGGGTTCGGCGGCTCCGCGATCGCGCTCGTCCGCGCCGACCAGGTGGAGGCCGTGGCCGACGCCGTCCGCGCGGCGTTCGAGCGCGAGGGCCTCGGCGCCCCGGGCTTCCTCCTCGCGACCCCGTCCGCACCGGCCGACCGCGTCGCCTGACCCGAGCACGACCTCACACGCCGCCGAACACGACATGAGGGTCGCTGTGCGGCACATGACGACCCTCATGTCGTGTTCGGCGAGGGCGGAACGTCTCAGACGTCGTACGTGGCGACGAGGGGGGCGTGGTCGCTCCAGCGCTCGTCGTGCGTCGGTGCGCGGTCGACCTCGACCTTGACGACACGCTCGGCGAGCGACGGCGTCGCGAGCTGGTAGTCGATGCGCCAGCCCGAGTCGTTGTCGAACGCGCGCCCGCGCCACGACCACCACGTGAACGGGCCGGGACCCTCGCCGCCGTGGACGCGGCCGAGGTCGACGAGGCCGACCTGGTCGAGCCAGGTGTCGACGTACGCGCGCTCCTCGGGCAGGAAGCCGGCGCTCTTGAGGTTGCCCCTCCAGTTCTTGATGTCGACGTTGTGGTGCGCGATGTTGAGGTCGCCCGCGAGCACGACCTTCTCCCCCGTGGCCGCGAGCTCGCGCAGCCGCGCGGTGACCTTCTCGAGGTAGGCGTACTTCGCGACCATCGTCTCGGGCTGGCTCACGGTGCCGGAGTGGATGTACGCGGAGACCACGGTGAGGCGACCGCCGTCGGGCAGCTCGAGGTCCGCCTCCACCCAGCGGCCGGTGTCGACGGGCGGCTCCGGCTCGCCGGCACCCAGCCCGACGCGCACGGCGGACACGCGCAGCCGGGACGCGACGGCGACGCCGGCCCGCCCCTTGATGTCGCACGCCTGGTGCGCGACGTGCCATCCGTCGAGGAGGTCGTTCACGACCGAGTCGGGGGCGCGGACCTCCTGGAGCAGCAGGACGTCGGGCGTGCGGGACGCGATCCAGGCGTCCATCCCCCGGCGGTAGGCGGCACGGATGCCGTTGACGTTGGCGGTGGCGATGGTGAGCAAGTGGGCTCGTCCTCCCTCGATGACGGTCGCGCGCGGCCGCCAGGACGGTCGCGGCACGCCGGCCATCCCATCACACGCCACCGACAGGCCGGGTACCCGGCGTCACGCGGGCGGCGTGGCCTCGCTCACGCCCACGAGGGCGACGCGGGCGGGCCGGAACGCGCCGGCGAGCATCGCCGACACCGCGGCGAGCACCGCGAGGACGACGAACCCGACCCGGAGGTGATGGGCCGTCGCGAAGATGCCGGTGAGCACGCCGCCGAGCACCGCGCCCGCATAGGTGAAGACGTTGAGGCGCGCGACCGCGCGGTCCGTGACCGTCGCGACGAACCCGGCCGGCGGCTCTGCCGACCCCGTGCCCGCCGCCACCGCCTCGCGGGCGCGGTCCCCGATCGCGGAGAACGCGAGCGGGGCGACGACGCCGAGCCCGAGCCCGGTCGCCGCCAGCCCGAGCACCGCGACGGGCCAGGCGGGGGCCGCGGCCACCGCGACGAACCCGAGGGCGCCGAGCGTGCCGCCCAGCCGCACGACCCGCACGCGGCCGAGACGCTCGACGAGACCGTCTCCCACCAGCCGCGACACGATGAGCGCCGCCTGGTACGCCGCGTACCCCAGCGGGGCGGCGGCTGCGCTCGCCGCGAGGACGTCGCGCAGGAACGTCGCGCTCCAGCTCGACACGGCGGAGTCCGCGACGGGGAACGCGAGCATCCCCGCGCCGAGCAGCGCGATCGTGCCCGCCGCGACCCACGCCACGCTCCCGGTCGGCGCGACGTCGCGGACGTCGTCCGCCACCCCGACAGGGGTCACGGCACCGTGGGCCGTCGCTCCGCCGTCGGGCAGACGCAGCGCGAGCCAGACGGCGCCCGCGGCCACGAGCAGCGCCACGAGCGGGAGCGCGACCGGCTGGTCGAGCCCGACGAGCGCGCTGCCCGAGACGGCGAGCGCGCCGAGCACGCCGCCGGCGGCGTTGGCCGCGTAGAACGACGCGAGCAGGCTGCGGCCGTGCGCGCGCTCGACGTCGATCCCGAGCATGTTCATCGCCGCGTCGACCGCGCCGAGCGCGAGCCCGTACAGCCCGATCGCCACGAAGAAGACCGGCCACGACGGCGCGAGCCCGACGCCCGCGACCGCGAGCGCCGCGAGCAGCAGGCCGGCCACGACCACGGCGCGCGCGCCGCGGAGCGCCGCCACGACGCCGGACAGTGCGCTGCCCAGCCCGGCGAAGACGCACACGCCCAGCACGACGAGCGTGACGACGTCGTCGCCCATGCCGAGCCGTTCCTTGTACCCGGGGATGCTCGTGAGCACCACGGCGAACCCGAAGCCCTGCACGGCGTACGCCGCCGTCGTCGCGATGCGCGCCCTCGTCACCCGCGCAGACTAGCGCCTGCGCGTCGCCCCGGGAACGCCGCAGGGCGTCAGGCGGAGGCGCGCTCCGCCGCGTCGACGACGTTCGCGAGGAGCATCGCGCGCGTCATGGGCCCGACCCCGCCGGGGTTCGGCGAGATCCAGCCCGCGACCTCGGCGACGTCGGGCGCGGCGTCCCCCACGACGCGGCTCTTGCCGGTCTCGGGGTCGACCTCGCGCGAGACACCGACGTCGATGACGACGGCGCCCGGCTTGACCATGTCGCGCGTGATGATGCCCTGGACGCCCGCCGCCGCGACGATGACGTCGGCGCGGCGCACGAGCTCCGCGAGGTCCGTCGTCCCGGTGTGCGTGAGCGTCACCGTCGCGTTGACCGCGCGGCGCGTGAGCAGCAGGCCGATCGAGCGGCCGACGGTCACGCCGCGGCCCACGACCACGACCTCCTTGCCCGCGAGGGAGATGCCGTGCCGCTCGATGAGCTCGATGATCCCGCGCGGCGTGCACGGGAGCGGCGAGGTGACCTCCTCGTTGACGCGCAGGACGAGGCGCCCGAGGTTCGTCGGGTGCAGGCCGTCCGCGTCCTTGGCCGGGTCGATGAGCTCGAGCACGCGGTTGGTGTCGATGCCCTTGGGGAGCGGGAGCTGCACGATGTACCCCGTGCAGGCCGGGTCCTCGTTGAGGCGGCGGACCGCGGCCTCGATCTCCTCCTGCGTCGCGTCGCCGGGCAGGTCCTCGCGGATCGAGG
The DNA here is from genome assembly GCF_001647255.1 of Cellulosimicrobium sp. I38E. Taxonomy (NCBI): domain Bacteria; kingdom Bacillati; phylum Actinomycetota; class Actinomycetes; order Micrococcales; family Promicromonosporaceae; genus Cellulosimicrobium; species Cellulosimicrobium sp. I38E. Next base: position 18,579 of record NZ_LUAZ01000030.1, on the reverse strand, counting down.
ACAGCCCGACCTCGGCGCAGTCGCGGTGCTTGCCCGCGACGTACCACTGCGAGCCCGGGTCGTCGCCCACCAGCAGCGTGCCCAGGCCGGGCACGACGCCCTTCCCGGCGAGGACCGCGAGGCGGTCCTTGAGCTCGGCCTTGATGGTGGCGGCGGTCGCCTTGCCGTCGAGGAGCTGCGCACTCATCCGGGGGCTCACTGCTGCAGGCCCGGGTACAAGGGGAAGTCGGCCGTGAGCTTCTGCACGCGGGCGCGCAGGGCGTCCGCGTCGGTCGCGGCGCCCTCGCGCAGCGCGGTCGCGATGATCTCCGCCACCTCGGTGAACTCGGCGTCGCCGAAGCCCCGCGTCGCGAGCGCGGGCGTGCCGATGCGCAGGCCGGACGTGACGCGCGGGGGGCGCGGGTCGAACGGCACGGCGTTGCGGTTCACGGTGATGCCGACCTCGTGCAGGAGGTCCTCGGCCTGCTGGCCGTCGAGCGCCGAGTGGCGCAGGTCGACGAGCACGAGGTGGACGTCGGTGCCGCCCGTGAGGACGGAGACGCCGGCCGCGGCCACGTCGGCCTGGGCGAGGCGGTCGGCGATGATGCTCGCGCCGCGCAGCGTGCGCTCCTGGCGGTCGCGGAAGTCGTCGGAGCCCGCGATCTTGAACGACACGGCCTTGGCGGCGACGACGTGCATGAGCGGGCCGCCCTGCTGGCCCGGGAACACGGCGGAGTCGATCTTCTTGGCGTACTCCTCCTTGCTCAGGATGAAGCCGGAGCGGGGGCCGCCGATCGTCTTGTGGACCGTGGAGGACACGACGTCCGCGTACGGCACCGGGGAGGGGTGCAGGCCCGCGGCCACGAGGCCCGCGAAGTGCGCCATGTCCACCCAGAGCTTCGCGCCGACCTCGTCCGCGATCTCGCGGAACGCCGCGAAGTCGAGGTGGCGCGGGTAGGCGGACCAGCCGCCGATGATGACGTCGGGGCGCGTCTCGAGGGCCTGCTTGCGCACCTCGTCCATCTCGATGCGGTACGACTGCGGGTCCACGCCGTACGCGGCGACGTCGTAGAGCTTGCCGGAGAAGTTGATCTTCATGCCGTGCGTGAGGTGGCCGCCGTGCGCCAGCTCGAGGCCGAGGATCTTGTCGCCCTTGTTGATGAGCGCGTGCAGCACGGCGGCGTTGGCCGTGGCGCCCGAGTGCGGCTGGACGTTGGCGTGCTCGGCGCCGAACAGGTCCTTGGCGCGCGCGATCGCGAGGTTCTCCGCGACGTCGACCTGCTCGCAGCCGCCGTAGTAGCGGCGGCCCGGGTAGCCCTCGGCGTACTTGTTGGTGAGCACGGAGCCCTGCGCCTGCAGGACGGCGCGCGGGACGAAGTTCTCGGACGCGATCATCTCGAGGGTGTCGCGCTGGCGCGCGAGCTCCCCGTCGAGGACGGCCGCGATCTCGGGGTCGAGCTCGGCGAGCGGGGTGTCGAGGACGTTGTCGGCTGGCTGGGCGCTCATGGCGTCTCCTCCGCGGGTGCTTGGCAGTGTGTCGTCGGTGGTCACGTTCCCGGCTCGCCGGGTACGCCCCACCAGGGGGTGACCCGGGGCCCAGGCGAACGACCCGTCGTCTGCACAGCGTGTCGCTCCCCGGTGGTGATCCACCCTGCCCGGGCGGAGATCCACCGGGCGGCGCCAGTCGCGACGCGTCGATCCTAGCGCACGGCCCGTCGGCGGGCCCCGGGCCGTCGCCCGGGGCCGGTCACCCGGCTACTCCTGCCCGACGGCGTCGGTCTCGTTGCGTGCCTCGGCCTCGCCGAGGATGCGGCGCAGGTAGGTGTAGGTGAGGTCGCCGGCGGCCTTGTCGTACTGCTCCTCGTAGCCGTGCTTGGTGTACATCGCGAGGTTCTGCTTGGAGTCCTTGCCCGTGAAGACCCAGATCTCCGTGGTCTGCTCCGGGAGGTACGGCAGCACCTCGAAGAGCATCTGCGTCCCGATGCCGCGGCCCTGCATGTCCGGCGCCACGGCGAGGCGGCCGAGCGTCGCCTTGCTCTCCTCGATCTCGACCCGCACCGAGCCGACGAGACGCGGCCCGAGCCACGCGCCGATCGTCACGACGTCCTCGCGCGCGAGGTCCTCGCGCAGCTCGTGGAGGGTCTGGGTCAGCGGGGGGATGTTGGGGTCCTGGTAGAGCTGCGCCTCGGTGACGAACGCCGCCCGCCGCAGGGTCAGGAGCTCACCGGCCTCGGCGTCGTCGACGAGGCGGGTCGTGATCTGCGCGTCGTTCATGAAGACATCGTGTCAGACATCGCGCGGCGCGACCGCGCGTGTCCGGGTGATGTCAGCCTGCCGGACGGCGGCCTCGGCACCGCCGGGACGCGGCTACCCTCTGAGGGGTGTCCACGACAGATCCCCGTGGCGCCGACGTCCCCGACACCTCGGCGCTCCGCACCGCGCAGCCCCCGACCGGCGACCCCACGCACTGGGTCCTCACGCTCTCGTGCCCGGACGGGCCGGGGATCGTGCACGCCGTCGCCGGGGCCCTCGCGCGGCTCGGCGGCAACATCACGGAGTCGCAGCAGTTCGGCGACCCGCTCTCGGGACTGTTCTTCATGCGCGTGCAGGTCACCGCGGCCGCGGAACGCGCCGAGCTGGAGCGGGCGGTCGAGGAGGTCGCGGCCCGGTTCGCCATGACGTGGCAGCTCGACGTCGTCGGGCGCCGGGTCCGCACGCTGCTCATGGTCTCCAAGGCGCCGCACTGCCTCGTCGACCTGCTGTACCGCGAGCGCTCGCAGGGCATGCCGATCGAGGTCGTCGGCGTCGTGGGCAACCACCGGGACCTCGAGGACATCGCGACGTTCTACGGCAAGCCGTTCCACCACGTGCCCGTCACGCGGGACACCAAGGCCGACGCCGAGGCGCGCCTGCGCGGGCTCGTCGACGAGCTCGACGTCGAGCTCGTCGTCCTCGCGCGCTACATGCAGATCCTCTCGGACGAGCTGTGCCGCGAGATGCCGGGGCGCATCATCAACATCCACCACTCGTTCCTGCCGAGCTTCAAGGGCGCGCGCCCGTACGCCCAGGCGCACGACCGCGGCGTCAAGCTCATCGGGGCCACGTCGCACTACGTGACGGGCGACCTCGACGAGGGCCCGATCATCGAGCAGGACGTCGAGCGCGTCGACCACTCGCGCCGCGTCGAGGACCTCGTCGCGATCGGCGAGGACGTCGAGCGCCAGACGCTCGCGCGCGCCGTGCGCTGGCACGCGGAGCACCGCGTGCTCCTGGACGGGCACCGCACCGTCGTCTTCCGCTGAGCCGCAGGCTCCCGCCGGGCTCCCGGCGCCGGCGACGCCCCCTCACGACCACGGCCCCCGCCACGTCCGAGGACGTGACGGGGGCCGTCGTGCGGCGGCGTGCCGGTACGCCGCCGCCTCCCGGTCGCTCAGAGCGAACGGGTCACTTGGTGAGCTCCTCGAGGGTGGGGTCACCCGCGTAGACCTCGGCCGCGTTCTCCTGCGTGACGATGATCGGCTCGAGCAGGAAGGCCGGGACGACCTTGACGCCGTTGTCGTAGGACTCGGTGTCGTTGATCTCCGGCTCCTCGCCCGCCTGGAGCGCCTTCACCGCGTTGATCGACTCCTCGACGAGCTTGCGCGTGTCCTTGTAGATCGTCGAGTACTGCTCGCCCGCGACGATCGACTTGACCGACTCGACCTCGGAGTCCTGGCCGGTGATGACCGGGGTCTCCTTGCCGGCCTGCTTGGCCGACGTGAGCGCCGCGCGGGCGAGGGTGTCGTTCGGCGACAGGACGCCGTCGAGCTCCTTGTCGGAGTAGCTGCCCGAGAGGACGGTGTCCATGCGCTTCTGCGCGTTCTCGGCCTTCCAGCCCTGGGTCGCGACCTGCTCGAACGACGTCTGGCCGGACGGGACGACGAGCGTGCCGTCCTCGATCTTCGGGTCGAGCACGCTCATCGCACCCTCGAAGAACGGCGTCGAGTTCGCGTCGTCGGGCGAGCCGGCGATGAGCTCGATGTTGTACGGGCCCTCGCCCTTGCGCTCGGCGAGGCCCTGCAGCAGCGCCTCGCCCTGGAGGACGCCGACCTGGAAGTTGTCGAACGCGATGTACTCGTCGACGGCGTCCGTGTTCTTCACGAGGCGGTCGTAGGCGATGACGGTCGCGCCGCTGTCCTTGGCGTTCTTGAGCTGGCTGCCGAGCTGCGACCCGTCGACGGCGCCGACGATGATGACCTTCGCGCCCTGCTCGACCATGGCGTCGATCTGGCTCTGCTGCTCCGAGACGCCGCCGTTGGCGAACTGCACGATCGGCTTGAAGCCGGCCTCGGTCAGGCCGTCGTTGAACAGCTGCTCGGCGAGCACCCAGTTCTCCGACGTCTTCTGCGGGAGCGCCACGCCGATCGTTGCGCCCTCCTCGAACCCGGCCGCGGCGGACTCGCCGCCACCGGTGGAGTCGCCACCGGCGTCGCCCCCGCGGTCGGAGGAGCAGCCGCTGAGCACGAGCGCACTCGCGGCGGTGAGCGCCAGGAGCGTCGTGGTGAGCTTCTTCATGGGTACCACTTTCTTGTCGGGCATCCGTCGTCGGATGCGGTCAGGGGTCGTGCGGTGGGTGGGACGTGAGGGGTAGGTCGGGTCAGCCCTTGGCGGCGGTGGCCCCGGCCTCGACGGGGACCTCGGGCCGCGCGTCGTCGGCGCCCGTGACGGCGCCCGTGCCCTTGTCGCGCCGCGACGGGAAGATCAGGGCGATGATCGACGGGCGGCCCTGCACCTTGTTGTAGACGTCGAACGCCACGGCGGCGAGCAGCACGAGGCCCTTGATGATCTGGGTCAGGTCGGAACCGACACCCATGAGCTGGAGGCCGTTGTTGAGGACGGCCATGACCAGGCCACCGATGACGGACCCGACGACCGTGCCGACACCGCCGGAGACGGCGGCCCCGCCGATGAAGACGGCCGCGATCGCGTCGAGCTCCCACATGTTGCCGTCGAAGGGGCCGGACGCGGTCGAGCGGCCGATGAAGATCATCCCGGCGAGGGACGCGAGGATCGACATGTTCATCATCACGAAGAAGTTCGTGCGCTTGATGTTCACGCCGGACAGCGCCGCCGCGGCCCGGTTGCCGCCCACCGCGTACACGTGGCGACCGGTGATGGTCCGCGACGCGACGAACTGGTAGACGACGACGAGGAGCACCAGGACGAGCGCAGGCACCGGGAACGACGTGCCGACACGGCCTGACCCGTAGAGGTACGTGAGGTAGGCGATCACGGCGCTGAAGAGGACGACGCGCGTCACGGCGACCGAGGTCGGGACCGGCTCGGCGCCGAGCTTGCGCGCGCTCGCGCGGCGGCGGAGCTCCGACCACACGACGGCCGCGATCGCCAGGACACCGAGCAGGAGCGTCGAGTTGTTGAGGCCGGTGTTCGGCCCCCACTCGGGCAGGTAGCCACCACCGAGGGTCTGGAGCTCCTGCGGCACCGGCACGGTGTTCGACTTGCCGATGAACTGGTTGAGACCGCGGAACAGCATCATGCCGGCGAGCGTGGTGATGAACCCCGGGATGCCGACGTAGGCGACCCACCAGCCCTGCCAGGCGCCGATGACCGCGCCGACGCACAGCCCGAGCAGGATGCCCAGCCACCACGGGATGCCCCAGTCCCGGATGGCGATCGCCACGATGATGCCGGTCACCGCGGCTACCGACCCGACCGACAGGTCGATGTGGCCCGCGATGATCACGAGGACCATGCCGATGGCGAGGATGAGGATGTAGGAGTTGCCGTTGAGCAGGTTCTGCGCGTTGCTCGGCGTGAGGACCCGTCCGCCCGTGGCGATCTGGAAGAAGATGACCAGGGCGAGGAGCGCGAAGAGCATGCCGAACTGGCGTGCTCCCCCGCTCAGCAGCTGCTTGATGGACGACATCGTCGGTGGTTCCTTCTCGGTTGCGATGCGGTGGCTGGGGTGGAGGACGCGCTCAGGCGGCGGCGTCGGAGGGTGCGTCGCCGGGTGTCCCGGTCATGAGGCGCATGAGCCCCTCCTGGGTCGCCCCCGACCCGGGGACCTCGCCCGTGATCCGCCCCTCGAAGACGGTGTAGATGCGGTCGCACAGGCCGAGGAGCTCGGGCAGCTCGGACGAGATGACCACCACGCCGCGCCCGGCGTCGGCGAGCTTCTGGACGAGGCCGTAGATCTCGTACTTGGCTCCGACGTCGATGCCGCGCGTCGGCTCGTCGAGGATGAGGAGCTCCGGCTCGGTGTACATCCACTTGGCGAGCAGGACCTTCTGCTGGTTGCCGCCCGAGAGCTTCGCGACGCCCTCGTGCACGCTCGGCGCCTTGATCGAGAACGCCTTGCGGTAGGACTCGGCCGCGACGAACGCCGCGTCCTGGTCGATGACGCCGGCCTTGGCGATGCGGGGCAGGTTCGCCGCCTGGATCGTGCCGAGGATCGTGTCGAGCAGGTTCAGCCCCAGCGCCTTGCGGTCCTCGGGGACGTAGGCGATCCGGTTCTCGATCGCCGAGAGCACCGTGGGCATCGACACCTCGCGGCCGTCGATGCGCACGACGCCGGACTTGTAGCGTCCGTACGACCGCCCGAAGAGCGACCGCGCGAGCTCGGTGCGCCCGGCGCCCATGATCCCGGCGAAGCCGACGATCTCGCCACGGCGGACGTGGAACGTCGAGCCCTTGCACACGTATCGGCCGGGCACCTCGGGGTGCTCGACGGTCCAGCCCTCGACCTCGAAGAAGGTCTCGCCGATGGACGGCGTGTGCTCCGGGAAGCGCGACTCGAGCGAGCGGCCGACCATGCCGCGGATGATGCGGTCCTCGTCGACGGCGTCGTTCTTCACGTCGAGCGTCTCGATCGAGCGGCCGTCGCGGATGATCGTGATCGAGTCGGCGATCTCCTCGATCTCGTTGAGCTTGTGGGAGATCATGATGCTCGTCAGCCCCTTGGACCGCAGGCCGCGCAGCAGGTCGAGCAGGTGCTCGGAGTCCTCCTCGTTGAGCGCGGACGTCGGCTCGTCGAGGATGAGCAGGCGCACGTCCTTGGCGAGCGCGCGGGCGATCTCGACGAGCTGCTGCTTGCCGACGCCGATGCTTTTGATCTGCGCGTCGGGCGACTCCTGGAGACCGACGCGCGCCATGAGCTCCTCGGCCCGACGGCGGGCCGCGCCCCAGTCGATGCCGAACGCACCCTTGACCTCGTTCCCGAGGAAGATGTTCTCGGTGATCGAGAGCTCGGGGATGAGGGCGAGCTCCTGGTGGATGATGACGATCCCCGCGTGCTCGCTCGAGCGGATGTCCTTGAACTGGACCTCGGCGCCGTCGTAGTAGATGTCACCGGCGTACGTCCCGTGCGGGTACACGCCCGAGAGCACCTTCATGAGCGTCGACTTGCCGGCGCCGTTCTCGCCGCAGATCGCGTGGATCTCTCCCGCGCGCACCCGCAGGTTCACGTCGTCGAGGGCGCGCACGCCCGGGAACTCCTTGGTGATACCTCGCATCTCGAGGATCACGCGCTCGTCCGCCATCGGACCTCCTCCTGCCGAGGACAGCTCGCAGCGCACCGACGCGCCGCGGACCCGGACACCCTCAGCGCCGTCCGAGCGGGCCTGACGTTATGCCGGTCGCGTTCTTGGCGTCAACTCCTGAACGCAAGGATCGACAGAACCGTGACCAAACAGCGACCTTGGTCCCATGACAGCGCAGACATATGCCCCGCAATGTGAGCGCCAACACGCGAGAACGCTCCCAATCGATCAGGATCTGAAGGCGTGAGAGCGCTCCAAGGAGCGGCCCGCGTGCGCCCCGCAGAGCATGCGATGACCGGAGTCCGGGGTACCGGACGCGGAGACGCCGACCCGGGATTAGCGGGGTGGGAGCGGGCGCTTGAAGCCCTCGTGCGACTGCTCGTAGCCGAGCGACCGGTAGAACCGGTGGGCGTCGGCCCGCTGCTTGTCGGACGTGAGCTGGGCGAGCGTGCAGCCTCGCGCGACGCCCCAGGCGTGCGCCCACGCCATCATGGCGCGGCCGACGCCCTGCCCGCGGAGGCGGCGGTCCACGCGCACCGCCTCGACGAGGAGCCGCGACGCGCCGTTCCGGGAGATCCCCGGGATCACGGTGAGCTGCATCGTCCCGACGACCTCGCCGTCGAGCTCGACCACGACCAACTCGTTGTGCGGGTCGGCGTCGATCGCGGCGAACGCCGCCTCGTGCGGGGGCCCGACCTCCCCCGTCCGGGACCGGGCGATGGCGTCGTCCGCGATGAGCGCGACGACCCGCGGCAGGTCCGCGGCGACCGCCGTGCGGAACGCGAGGCCCGCCGTCGGGCCGACGGCGGGCGAGGACGAGGTGGTCACGGCCAGCGACCGTAGCACCTCGCCTGCCGAGGCAGAACCAGGTCCTGCCGAGGTAGAGCCGGGGTCTGCCGAGGTAGAGCCCTGGTGAAGACCAGGTCTCTACCTCGGCGGACCAGGGTTCTCCCCCGGCGGTCGGGTCAGGAACAGGTGAGCTCCTCGTGGGCGACGGTGAAGGTCGAGGTGACCTCCTCGCCGTCGACCACCGCGGTCGCGGTCACCGTGGCCTCGCCGGCCGCGACCGCCTTCTGGCGCGTCGCGAACGACTGGTAGGCGTTCTTCCCGGCCGCGACCTTCGAGAACCCCTTCTCGCCGAACGGCGTGGAGAGCGTCAGGTCGACCGGGACGGCGCCGTCGTTCGTCGCGCGGACGGCGACGTAGGCCTTGCCCGCGAGGCAGCGGGGCTGCACCTCGACGGAGACGGGCAGCTCGCCGCCCGCCTGCGGCTCGACGAGCACCGCGACGGTGCGCGCCGGGACCGTGACGGTCCCGGAGGCCGCGTCCCACGTGGTGCCCTGCACGACGGCGTCGCTCCCCTCGGCCTGGACCGGCGAGAGCACGTACTCGCGGCCCGCGAGCGCGGACAGCGGGACGGTGACCTCGTCCGGCGAGGCGTTGAACACCGTGAGCAGGCCGTCGAGGGCCGGGTCGACGTCCGTGCCCACCGTGTCGTCCACCGACATCGCGACGGCCCCCGGGACCTGGTCCGTCCCGGCGCCCGGGAAGGTGACCTTCTCCCGGATGAGGTCCGCGTCGCCGAGCCGGAAGAGCTCGGTCGAGTGCCGCAGCCGCAGGAGGTCCTGCGACTGCGCCGAGGCGGCCGCGATGTCGTCGGGTGACGGCTTGAGCGCCGGGTCCGCGAGGAGCGGGGCCATGAGCGGCCACTTGTCCTCGTTGTCCGCCGCCATGGGCAGGCCCTTGCCGAAGCCGTTGTCCTGACCGGTCCAGTCGATCGCGTTGAACCAGTCGCCCGAGTCGTAGCTGTTGCGGTCGAGCGACTTCGACCGCAGCAGGTCCGTGCCCGCGTGCCAGAACGACGGCGTCTGGGAGAGCGCCGCGGTCGCGAGCGAGACCGTGTTCATCCGCACGCGCTCGTCCATGGGCGTGTCCGCCGGGAGCTTGAGCGTGAGCAGGTCGAACAGCGTCTCGTTGTCGTGCGCGTCGACGTACGTCACGACCTCCTCGGGCGAGTCGGCGTAGCCGGCAGGCGCCCCGCGGTAGTCGATCTCGTCGCCGCGCTTCTCCTCGCCCGTCGACGTGACGAGCGTGTAGTCGCGCAGGTTGCCCGCGAGGCCGAGGCGCACGAGGTCGGTCTGGTGACCGAGGTCGGCGAGCTCGTCCGCGGACCCGTCGTTCACGGTCCCCGGCTCCCCCGCCCGGGCGGGCTGCCCGTTCGGGTCGGTCGCGAGGCCCGTGCCGAAGCCCTGCGTGAACGTCGAGGCGCCGTCGACGGGCGAGCCGCCGTGCACGGCGTCGCGCAGCCGGTCGGAGAACGTCCCGATGCCCGTGCCGCCGAGCTGGCCCTGCGTGGCCTGCTCGAACAGCGCGTTGCCCGCGACCTCGCCGAAGTCCCAGCCCTCGCCGTACAGGTAGACGGACTTCCCGTCGACGCCGTCCTCGGCGAGCGTGAGCTCGTCGAGCGCGGCCCGGACGTCGAGCATGTTCTGCTTCGAGTGGTGGCCCATGAGGTCGAAGCGGAACCCGTCGACGCGGTAGTCCTTCGCCCACGTGACGACCGAGTCGACCATGAGCTTGCCCGCCATCGCGTGCTCGGTCGCGACGTTCTGGCAGCACGTGCTCGTCTCGACGGAGCCGGTGGTCGGGTTCTGCCGGTGGTAGTAGCCCGGCACGACCTTGTCGAGGACCGACTTCGCGTCCTGCCCGCTCGCCGCGGTGTGGTTGAACACCTGGTCGAGCACGACCTGGAGCCCGGCGCCGTGGAGCGACCCGACCATGGTGCGGAACTCGGCCACGCGCGCGCCGCCGTCCGCGTCGACCGCGTACGACCCCTCGGGCGTGCTGAAGTGCCACGGGTCGTAGCCCCAGTTGAAGCCGTCCTGCGCCTGCACCGCCGCGACGGCGGCCTGCTGCTCGGGCGAGTCGGGCGCGAACCCGGTGAGGTCGCCCGTCGTCTTCTGGGCGGCACGGTCCTCGGGGATCGACGCGATGTCGAACGTCGGGAGGAGGTGCACCGTGGTGAGGCCCGCGTCCGCGAGCTCGCGCAGGTGCGTCATCCCGGCCGAGTCCTGCTCGGCGAACGCGAGGTAGGTGCCGCGCCGCTCCGCCGGGACGGTCTCGTCGGAGATCGAGAAGTCGCGCACGTGGAGCTCGTAGATCGTCTGGTCCACCGCCCGCTCCACGACCGGCGCCGGTGTGCCCTCCCAGACGCTCGGGCGGAACGCGGGGTCCTCCAGGTCGACGGCCACCGAGTGCGTGGAGTCGAGCGTGAGTCCCACCGAATAGGGGTCGGTGACGACGTTCGTCTCGACCTTTCCGGTGCTCGGGACGTAGACGCGCACCTCATAGAGGTAGCGCGCGCCCTTCCACCCGACGGCCGCGCCGCCGAGCTTCTTGTCGGCCGACTTGCCGTCGAGGGTCCACGTGCCGTCGGGCTGGCGCGCGGCCTCGAACCGGCGCGGGTCGTCGTCGAGCGACGCCCCCGCGGGCCAGGCGAGCACCGAGACGGCCTTCGCCGTCGGCGCCCACAGCGCGAACGACGCCCACTTGCCGTTGGCGTGCCACGAGACGCCGAGCTCGCGCTCGACCGCGTCCTGCGCGAACAGGTCGTCGACGACGCCCGGCACCTGGACGCCGGTCGCGGCCGTGAGGACGCCGTCGTCGGCCCGGGTCACGAGGAGCTGGCCGGTGAGCGCGGCCTCGGCCGCGGCGCGGTCGAGCGGCTCGCCGTCGTCGAGCACGCGCAGCGCAGTGTGCCCGGCGAGCGCCGGGAACTCGGCGGCGACGTCGTCGGGCAGGCCCGCCGGGTCCACCTCGAGCGTGTACGACGCCGTGCCCTCCGGTGCCTGCACCTCACCCTCCGCGCTGCCCGGGGCGACGGAGATCCCGCCGTCCGGCGCAGCCCACAGGGTCCACCCGTCGCCCGTGCCGAGGTCGCCCGGCCAGGCGACCAGGTTCTCGCGGACCCAGTGCGCGGCCTGCTGGCCGGTGCCGGGGAGCGGCGGGTTCGCCACCTCGATGGTCAGGACGTGGGTCGCCAGGTCGTAGGAGAACGTGACGTTCTCGCCGTCGCCCACGGAGAACTGGTAGTTCGCCCCGTCGGGCGCACCGCCCACCCCGTAGTTCTCGGCCCAGCTCAGGCCGTGCGCGACCTTGCCCTCGTACGCGCCGGCCGCGAGGCGGTCGGTCGACCACGTGTAGGTACCGTCGCCGTCGGGGTCCTTGAGCCAGGACGCGAGGCAGTCGGGCGCCCAGGAGGCGGGGCAGCCGACCTGGTCCTGGAAGGAGCCCGGCAGGGTGACGATCGGGCCCTGCGCGGTGCTCGAGAAGTCCTTGCTCACCGGGTCCCAGTAGAACGTCACCGGTCCACCAGTCGTCGTGTACGTCGCGTTGCCGCCGTCCTGTACGCCGCCGACGCCGTAGTTGACCGTCCACGACCCGTTGATCGCGACCTTGTACTCGTACGTCCCGGCGGGGATGTCGAACGTGCCCGCGTAGACACCGTCCGCGCGCTTCGTGAGCTTCGCGGCCTCGCAGCCCGGGGCCCAGTCTCCCGCGCAGCCCATGGCCGCGTTGTGGCTGCCGGGCACGGTCACGAGGTCGATCTCGGGCTCGGGCTCCTCGCCCACGACCCCGCTCACGTCGACCCCGACGCTCGCGAACGTGGACGCGGCGGCGCGGTCGCCGTCGGCGTCGGTCGTCACCGCGCGGTACTCGACGAGCGTGCCGTCCGCGAGGCCCGCGACGTCGTGGAAGACGCGCGGCGCCGTGTCCTCCGCGGTGCCGAGCGGGTGCCACTCGGCGCTCCCGACCTCGCGCCACGCGAACGACGTCTCGGCCCACGCGTCCGCGTCGACCGTGGCCGTCACGGGCGCGACGCCCGTGACCGCTCCCCCGGCGCGCGGCACGGTGAGGGCGATGTCGCCCGACGAGTCCGCGCCGACCTCGCGGTCGGCCCGCAGCACGACCGTGCCCGTCGCCGGGACGGTCAGCGTGACGACGCCGTCCGCGTCGGCGATGACGGGGGCGGCCTGCTCGCCGTAGAGCACCTCGTACGAGGCGCCGGGCGTGAGGGTCGTGAACGTCGCCGTCCGGTCCTCCGCCGCGTTGTTCAGCGCGACGAGGTGCTCGACCTTCTCCGTGCGGTCCACCCGGCTGAAGGCGTACACACCCGCGCCGTTCTCGACGTAGCGCTCGACCTGCGCGCCGTCCGCGAGCGCCGGGTGCGCCTCGCGCAGCGCGGCGAGCTCGGCGATGTGCGCGTAGAGCGGCGCGTCGGTGCCGAAGCGGTCGACGCTGCCCGCCTGCTCCCCCGTGACGAGCGGCTGGTCGGCGTACTCGTCGACCTGGGTCGCGAACAGGGTCTGGCGCGCGTCCTTGTCGCCGCCCTTCCCGGCGAAGCCCTGCTCGTCGCCGTAGTACACGACCGGCTGCCCGCGGGTCAGGTACATGAGGTCGTGCGCGAGCTCGTCGCGCGCGAGCGGGTCGTCGGTGCTCGCGAGCATGTACCCGACGCGCCCCATGTCGTGGTTGCCGAGGAACGTCGGCAGCGCCTGCGCGTTGGTCGTCGGCGTCGTGTACATGTCGTCGCTCGCGAAGAGCGACGCGAGGCCCTTGGCGCTGTTGCCGCTCGCGAAGCTCGTCGCGGCGGACTGGAACGTGAAGTCGAGCGTCGAGCTCATGTCGGTCTTGCGCACGTAGGGCGAGAGCTTCGCGGCGTCGGCGTCGTACACCTCGCCGAACATGAAGAAGTCGTCCTTGCCCTGCGCGTGGGCGTAGTCGAGGACCTCGGTGGTCCACGTCTCCCAGAACTCGAAGTTCACGTGCTTGACGGTGTCGATGCGGAAGCCGTCGATGCCGAGGTCGATCCAGTCCTGGTAGACGTCGACGAACCCGTCGACGACCGTCGGGTGCTCCGTCATGAGGTCGTCGAGGCCGTCGAAGTCCCCGTAGGTCACGGACTCCCCGGTCCACGTCGAGTTGCCGCGGTTGTGGTACAGCGTCGGGTCGTTGAGCCAGGCCGGGACCTTGAGGTCCTCCTTGCCCGCGGGTACCACCGGCGTGTACGGGAACGACGTCGCGGCGTCCAGCGCCGGGAAGTCGCCCGTCCCCGCGTGGTCCGCCGGGTCGAACACGGTGCCCTCGGCGTCGCGGTACGGCGACGTGGCCTGGTCGACGTACGAGTACTGCTTCTCCTCGTAGTCGACCACGTCGGCCGTGTGGTTCGTGATGATGTCGAAGTAGACCTTGATCCCGCGGTCGTGCGCCTCGTCGATGAGCGCCTCGAGCTCGGCGTTGGTGCCGAGGTGCGGGTCGATCTGCGTGAAGTCGGTGATCCAGTAGCCGTGGTAGCCCGCGGAGGCGTCGGCGCCGGTGCCCTGGACCGGCTGGTTCTTGAACGACGGCGTGAGCCAGATCGCCGTCGTGCCGAGGCCCTCGACGTAGTCGAGGTTCTGCCGCAGGCCCGCGATGTCGCCGCCCTGGTAGAAGCCCTTGTTCGTCGGGTCGTACCCGGAGACGAGCGGGTCGTCGCCGAGCCCGGCGGTGTCGTTCGACGGGTCGCCGTTGGCGAACCGGTCGGTCATGACGAAGTAGAAGCGCTCGTCCGACCCGGGCTGGCGCACGGGGGGCACCACGAGGTCGGCGTCCTGCGCCTCGTCGTAGTCCCCCGCGAGCCCGAGCGGCGTGAGGGCGATGCGGTGCGTCGACTCGTCGAACGTGACGCGGACCGTCGCGTCGCCGCCGAGCACGAGCGGCGCGTTGTCCTGGCCGCCGTCGCGCCCGTACGCCTCGTCCCAGGCGTCGTCGTACGCGACCTTGTACTGGTACGTGCCGGCGGGCAGGTCGAAGTCGGCGGACCACACGCCCGCGGCGTCGGTGGGTGCGAGCTCGGTCGCGTCGCACGCGGGGTCCCAGTCGGCCGCGCAGCCGAGCTCGGACTGGAGGTCGCCCACGAGGGCGAGCGTGCGCTCGTCGGCCCCCGCGGCGGGGGCCGCGAGCGCGGCGAGCGTGACGCCCGCCAGGCTGGAGGTGGCGAGCGCGACGGCGGTGACGGACGCCGTCGTGCGGGACCCGCGCGAGCGACGGGCCGACGGGTCGGATGGGTGGGGCGACGGTGTGCGCGGAACGCGGCGACGTCGCGGCGTGGAGGTCATGAGGACTCCCTCGTCCGGTGGCTGGTGCGGGGCCGCAGGCATGAGCTGGCACGAACCGGTGAACGCGGACGACGGGGACCGACAGCGGGCGACGTCGACCGCGGCTTCCTCAGCGTACGGCTGAGCCGAACTGTACTGCTTGCAGAAAGTTGCAGCAAGGTTCGGCAACCAGGGCTCGCGCACCTCCGCCGTACGGCCCCTGGAGACGCCGAACCCGGGGTCGCTCCTCACGGAACACGTCCGGTGAGGAGCGACCCCGGGTTCGGGGAGGGCCAGAGAGGTCAGCCCGCCAGGTGACCCCAGCGCGGTGCCAGGTCGCGCCACGGCCCGACCTCGGCGACGCGGCCCTCGTCGAGCACGACGACGCGGTCCGCCCGCGCGAGCGCCGCACGCTTCGACGTCGCGCCGATCACCGTGGTGCCCCGCTCCCGCAGCGAGGTCCACAGCTCGATCTCGGTCGCCGCGTCGAGCGCGCTCGAGACGTCGTCGGCCAGGAGGAGCTCGGCGTCGGTCGCGAGCGCCCGCGCGAGGGCGAGCCGCTGGACCTGGCCGCCCGAGAGCCGGACGCCGCGGTGCCCCACCAGGGCCTCGTGGCCCCCGGCCTCGACGACGTCGCGCTCCAGGCGCGCGGCCGCGACCGGGCCGTGCACGTCGCGCTCGTGCCCGAGGCGCACGTTGTCGGCGAACGACCCCGAGAGCACGCGCGGGACCTGCGCCACGTGGGCGACCTGCCCCGGACGCAGGAACGTCTGGGCGTCGACGACGTCGGTCCCGTTCCACCGGATGTGCCCCGTGTGCTCCATGAGGCCCGACAGCGCCGAGAGCAGGCTCGACTTGCCCGCCCCGACCTGCCCGAGCAGGAGGACGAGCTCGCCGCGGCGCACCGCGAGGTCGACGCCCTGGACGCCGATCGTGCCGTCGTCGTGCAGCGCGGTGACGTCGGCCAGCTCGAGCCGCTCGAGCGGCTGGCGGGGACCCGGGTCGGGCACGGGTGCCTCGCCGGTGAGGAGGTCGACGCCGGCCGGCAGGTCCATGAGGTCCGTGCCCCCGGCGAACCGGCTCGTGGCGCGCTGCCACGAGCGCGTGCCGGGCGCCTCCGTCACGACCGCCCCCGCGACCACGCCGAACCAGCCGAAGCCGGTCACCGCGTTGGCGACCAGGAGCGCCGTCGCGAGGTCCCACGTGCCGACGAGCAGCCCGGCCCACGCCGCCACGACACCGAGCTGGATCATGACGAGCGGGACGCCGTCGAGCGCGGCCTGCACCCGGTGCTCGAAGATCGCGGCTCGCACGCGTCCCCCGTCGACGTCGCGCAGGTGCGCGTGCACCTGCGGCGTCCGGGCGGCGAGCTTGACCGTGCGTGCCGAGTCGAGCGCCGAGACGAGCGCCCGCCCGAACCGGGCGCGCGCCGCCGACGACCGCGTGGCCGACCGACCGGCGATCGGGCGCCCGAGCGCGGACGCCGCCGCGGACACGACCATCACGGCGAGCAGCACCGCGCCGGCGAGCCACGACCCGCTGAGCAGCGCCGTGACCCCGGCGATCACGAGGCCGTTGACGAAGTCGACCCAGCGGTCCGCGTACCGGACGAAGCGGTCGGCGTCCATGGCGCGCGCGACCACCTCGCCCGGGGGCGTCGCCGTGAGCCGGTGCTGGCGCGTCTGGCCGGCCATGACGGCCATGCGCACGCGCAGCAGCACCTCGATCCACCAGCGCGGGTAGACGTACAGCGCCCAGGCGAGGCACAGCGGCGCGAGGACGAGGAGCACCGCGAGCGGCACGAGCAGCTGCGCCGGGAAGCCCTCGTCCAGGTCCTGCACCGCGCGGCCCCAGAGGAAGCCCGTGACGGCACCCTGCGCCGACACGAGGCTCGTCGCCAGGAACAGCACGGCGCCCACGACGCCCCACGCGGGGCGGACGAACAGCGCGTGCAGCACCCCGCGCGCGAGGCTGGGCCCGTCGCCCGGGTCCGCGAGGACCGGCGGCGCGCCCCGCCGTCGGCGTCCTCCGACGGACTCCCCCGCGCGGTCGGCGTCCGCGCCGTCGCCGGGTCCGTCCGGCGCACCCGGCCCGGGGGACGCGTCGCGCGTGCCGTCGCCGTCGCCTTCACCGGAGCCGTCGAGCAGTGCCCCGCCCGCACCGACGTGCGCGCCGGCGGCGCCCGTCGCGGCCTCCTCGGCGACGCTCGCCGCGAGGAGGTCCCGGTACGGGCCCGCGACGCGGGCGAGCGCCGCCCGCTCGCCCTGCTGCACGACCCGCCCGTGGTCGAGGACGGCGAGCAGCCCGGCGCGCTCGATCGTCGTCAGGCGGTGCGCGACGAGCACGCCCGTGCGCCCGGCGAGCAGCCGCTCCGAGGCCGCGACGACGCGCGCCTCCGTGAGCGGGTCCATGCGCGCGGTCGCCTCGTCGAGCACGACGACCTGCACGTCGCGGACGAGCAGCCGCGCGAACGCGACGAGCTGCTCCTCCCCCGCCGAGAGCGACGTCCCGCCCGGGCCCAGCAGGGTGTCGAGGCCGTCGGGGAGTCCCGCGACCCAGTCGTCGAGCCGGAGCTCGCGCACGGCGGCCTCGACGTCGGCGCGCGGCACGTCCGCGAAGAGCGCGACGTTCTCGGCGAGCGTGCCCGCGAGGATCTCGGTCCGCTGCGTCACGACCCCCACCGCGGAGCGCAGCGCCTGAAGGTCGAGGTCGCGCACGTCCACGCCGCCGACGAGCACCGCGCCGCGCGGCGGCTCGACCGCGCGCGACAGCAGCGACGCGAGGGTCGACTTGCCCGACCCCGTCCGCCCCACGAGCGCGACCGTCTCGCCCGCGGGCACCCGCAGGCTCACGCCGGCGAGCGCGAACGTGCCCTCGGCGTACGAGAAGTGGAGGTCGCGCAGCTCGATCCCCACGGGCCCGTCGGGCAGCGCCCTCCCGCCCGTGGGCTCGGGCTCGACGGCGAGCATCTGCCGGATGCGCGTGAGCGCCCCGATGCCCTCCTGGATGTCCGGCAGGTGGTGGACCAGGTTGTCCACCTGCCCGACGAACATCGCCGTCACGAGGAACAGGGTGACCAGGCGGTCGACGCCCAGGTCGCCGTCCGCGGCGAGCGCGGCGCCCGCGACGGCCACGCCGGCGAGCAGCGACGCCAGCACGAGGCCCGCGCGGCGGAGCATGCGTGACTCGATGACGAGCACCGCCTGGAACTTGTGGTGCACCTGGGCCGAGCGCTCGGCGAGGCGCCGCACCGCGAACGACTGCCCCAGGCTCGTCCGCAGGTCGTCCCGTGCCGCGACCGACTCCTCGAACGCGGCGGCGTGGTCCGTCCACGCGGCCTCCTCGATCACCTTGCGGCGCGCGATCTCGCCCAGCATGGGACGGACGATCACCGCGGCGACGGCTCCGAGCACCGGGAAGAGGATCCAGGCCGGCCACCAGGTCAGGCCCGCGACGACCCACATCGGCAGGACGCCGACGACCGTGCGGCCCGCGCCCCAGAGCTGGCGGCGCACCAGCGTGCCGACCGCGTGCGTGTCGTCGTCGACGCGGTCGAGCACCTCGCCGACGGCCTGCTCCGTGAGCGTGGCGAGCGGCTGGTGCAGGGCCGCCGTGAGCAGGTCGCCGCGCAGTCGGCCCTCGGCCCGGTCCACGACCCCTGCCCACACGACCTGTCCGGCGGTGTCGAGCAGCGCCGCGCCGACGACGCACACCGCGAGGAGCTGGAGCGTCGCCGTCGTCGGGTCGTCGGCGAGCCACCCCGCGATGACGGTCCCGAGCGCGGCACCGACCGCACCGAGCGTGAGCGCGAGGAGCGCGACGACGGCGACGCTCCAGCTCCTCGCGGTGTGCGTCGTCGGCGCGGCGCTGCTCGACACCGCCGGACAGGTCGTGTGGGCAGGGGTCGTGGACCGGGCCGAGGGCCG
>NZ_LUAZ01000029.1:0-67015 GCF_001647255.1 Cellulosimicrobium sp. I38E | reverse complement strand
GTTCGGGGGTGGCGGGGGCGGGTCGACCGCGGAGACGCTGCAGTGGTTCGTGCCCGGCGTGATCGTCATGATCTCGCTGTTCGGCACCTCGATGAGCGGGTCGAATCTGCTCTACGAGATGATGACCGGCTCCTACGAGCGGGTCCTCGCGACCCCGCTCGACCGCTCCGCGATCCTCGTCGGCCGCTCGCTCAAGGAGTTCGCGCCGCTCGTCGTGCAGGGCCTGCTCATCGCGCTGGTCTGCGTCCCGTTCGGGTTCACGCTCTACCCGCTGCACCTGCTCGTCGGGCTGCTGCTGCTCGGGCTGTTCGGCGTCGGCGTCGGCGCGCTGTCCATCGCGCTCGCGCTCGCCGCGAAGAACCGCGAGTGGCTGTTCTGGGGCGTGCAGCAGTCGCTGCTGTTCCCGCTCCTCATCCTGTCCGGGATGATGCTGCCGCTCGAGGCCGGCCCGGCGTGGATGCGCACGGCGGCGCTGTTCAACCCGCTGACCTACATCGTGGACGCCGAGCGCGCGCTGCTCGCCGGGACGTTCGCGAGCACGGACGTGCTGTGGGGCTTCGTCGCCGCGGCGGTGACGTGCGTCGTCGGCCTGTGGGTCGGCATCCGCCGCACCCGCAAGACCGTCTGACAGCACCCCGCCGCCGAGGTAGAGGCCTGGTACGCCGAGGTAGAGGCCTGGTCCATGACCACGCCTCTACCTCGGGCTACCAGGGCTCTACCTCGGCTTGCCGGGCCTCTGCTGGGGACTCGGACCCTGCTGCGCCGGGTCGTTGCCACGGGACGGCATGGCCGGTCGCGAGGGACGCCCGCGCGTCGAGCACGCGCTGGTTGGTGCTGCCGCGGAACGCGAGCGTGAGGTCGCGGCGCGCGAGCTCGAAGCGGCCGTCGACCAGCACGTCGACCTCGGCGATCAGCGCGCGCTGGTCCGGGGTGCCCTCTTGCAGCTCCTCGAGCGTGTAGCCCGTCCAGCACCACACGTCCTTGCGGTCGCCGTGCTCGGCGCGCAGCCGGCGCACGAGGCGCAGGCACACGCCCGTGTTGAGGAACGGTTCCCCGCCGAGCAGGGACAGGCCCTGCACGGCGGGGTGCCCGAGGTCGGCGAGGACCCGGTCCTCCAGGGCGTCGTCGTACGGGCGGCCGTAGCGGAAGCTCCACGCGGCCTCGTTGAAGCAGCCCGCGCACGCGAACAGGCACCCGCTCACGTACAGCGAGCAGCGCACGCCCTCGCCGTCGACCATGACGAACGGCTTGTAGTCCGCGACGTACCCCTGGCTGACGCGGTCCGAGCGCCAGCCGGGGCCGGGGGTGCGCGCCACTGGTCACGCCGACGCCGGGTCCGCCAGGTGCTTGACGCGCGCGGAGATCTCCGCGTGGCGGCCGTGCACCATGGGGCGCTGCTGCGGGTTGCCGAGGTACCCGCACGTGCGCTTCACGACGTCGCACGTGCGCGGGTCGGCGTTGCCGCACGACGGGCACGCGAAGCCCCGCGCGGTCGGGTCGAAGTCGCCCGTGAACCCGCACGCGTAGCAGCGGTCGATGGGCGTGTTGGTGCCGAGGTAGCCGACGCGGTCGTAGGCGTAGTCCCAGACCGCCTCCAGGGCCCTCGGGTTCTGCTGGAGCACGGGGTACTCGCAGTAGTGGATGAACCCGCCCGACGTGTACCGCGCGTACTCGGCCTCGAAGTCGAGCTTCTCGAACGGCGTCGGGCTCTTGCGGACGTCGTAGTGGAAGCTGTTCGTGTAGTAGTCCTTGTCGGTGATGTCGGGCACCGCGCCGAACCGCTCCCGGTCGAGGCGGCAGAACCGGTCGGTGAGGCTCTCGCTCGGCGTCGCGTAGACGCTGATCCGGTAGCCGAGCCGCGCCGTCCACCCGGCGGCGTGCGCGTGCAGGGACCGCAGCACGTCGAGCGTGAGCTCCTTGGCCCGCGGGTCGTGCTCCCAGGCGCCGCCGAAGAACGCCGCGGCGACCTCGTACAGCCCGATGTACCCGAGCGACACCGTGGCGCGGCCGTCGCGGAAGAGCCGGTCGACGTCGTCGCCGGGAGCGAGACGCTCCCCGAACGCCCCGTGGACGTAGAGGATCGGCGCGTTGCCCGGCGTCGCCTCCTTGCAGCGCTCGATGCGGAAGACGAGCGCGTCGTGCACGGTCTCCAGGCGCTCGTCGAGCAGTCGCCAGAACGCGTCGAGGTCGCCGTCCGCCTCGAGCGCGATGCGCGGGAGGTTGAGCGTCACGACGCCGAGGTTCATGCGGCCCTCGGAGACGTCGTTGCCGTGCTCGTCCTGCCAGCCCTGGAGGAACGACCGGCAGCCCATCGGCACCTTGAACGACCCGGTGAGCTCGACGATCTTGTCGTACGACAGCACGTCCGGGTACATCCGCTTGGTCGCGCACTCGACGGCGAGCTGCTTGAGGTCGTGGTTGGGGTCGCCGGGGTCGAGGTTCACCCCGCGGCGCAGCGTGAAGATGAGCTTGGGGAAGATCGCGGTGCGACCCTCGCTGCCGAGCCCGCGGATGCGGATCTGGAGGATCGCGCGCTGGATCTCGCGTTCCAGCCACCCCGTGCCGAGCCCGAACCCGACCGACGTGAACGGCGTCTGCCCGTTCGACGTGAACAGGGTGTTGATCTCGTACTCCAACGACTGCATCGCGTCGTAGATGTCCTTGCGCGTCTTCTCGCGCGCGTACTCCTCGTGGTTGGACTCGTCGGCGATCCAGCGGCGCGCGTCGGCGAGGTGCTTCTCCAGGTTGCGCTCGGCGTAGGGAGCGAGGAGCTCGTCGATGCGGTTGACCGAGCACCCGCCGTACTGGCTGGAGGACACGTTCGCGATGATCTGGCTGATCTGCGCCGTCGCGGTCTGGATCGAGCGGGGCGGCTCCACCTGGGCGTTCCCGATCCGGAAGCCGCTCGACAGCATCGACCGGAAGTCGATGAGGCAGCAGTTCGTCATGGGCGCGTAGGGGTGGTAGTCGAGGTCGTGGTAGTGCAGGTCGCCCTTCTGGTGCGCGTTCGCGACGTGCGGAGGGAGCATCCGCAGCCCGATCGCCTTGCCCACGGTCCCGGCCGTGAGGTCGCGCTGGGTGTTGAAGACCTCGCTGTCCTTGTTCGCGTTCTCGTTGACGACCGTGGAGTCCTTGTCCAGCAGCCGCACGATCGAGTGGTTGAGGTCCGTCGCGCGGCTGCGCGCGAAGTCGCGCTCCACGCGGTAGTCGATGTAGGCGCGCGCGACGTCGTACTCGTGCGACTCGAGCAGCACGTGCTCGACGACGCCCTGGATCTCGTAGATCTTGACCGCCCCGACGAACCGCGCGGCGATCTCCTCGTCGACGCGGCCCACGACCTCGTCGACGCGGCTCCGGTGCGCCGCGGTGAGGTCGCCGTGCACCTCCGCGAAGGCCTTCGTCACGGCGGCACGGATCCGGCCGTCGTCGAACGGCCGGCGTCGGCCGTCGCGCTTGAGGACCTCCAGCGTGGCGGTCGTGCTGCGCGGTGCTGCCTGGTCGAGCTCGATGGTGGTCATCGCTCGTCCCCTCTGCCCACCGAGTTCTCGTCTGCGTCCCGCAGGGGTTGCGAGACGGACCGCACCCCAACATGTGGGGTCTGGATCACGGCTGCGCCACCATATCTAGTCCGACAGCCGCGTGCGACGCCGATCCCCGGCGTGGCGGCGACCGCGGGACAGGTCGGGACGTTGGTCTCGTCGGGCAGGGTCGTGCGACCCGGCGGGGCGGGGATTTCTCGCGGTCGGCACCACGCGTCGCGGCGCTAGCGTCGGGGCGTGTCCCGACGTCCCCCCGGCTGGGTGCCGAACCAGCACGGCGCGTGGCCGATGCTGCTCCTGCCGTTCGTCGTCGGGACGGTCCGGGGGATCCAGGACGCCGGCTTCCGGCCGGTGACCGTCGCGCTGGGTGCGCTGTGGCTGGTCGGCTACCTCGCCTACTTCGCGGCCGGGCTCTGGCTGAAGTCGCGTCGTCGGGCTCGCTACCGGCGTCCGATGCTCACGTACGGCGCGGTCGCCGCGCCGCTCGGGCTGGTCGTGCTCGTGCTCGACCCCGCGCTCGCGCTCTGGGCCCCCGTGTTCGTCCCGTTCCTCGCGCTCGGCCTGTGGGCGTCGGCGCAGCGCACCGAACGGTCCGTCGCCGCGGGCGGCGCGATGACCGTCGCGGCGTCGCTCATGACGGTCGTCGCGTACGCCGCGTCCCGACCGCCTGGCACCCCCGTGCTGGTGGTCCCGGCGGAGGTCTGGCTCGTCGCCGCGCTCCTGCTCGCCTACCTCTTCGGCACGGTGCTCTACGTCAAGACGATGATCCGCGAGCGCGGCGTGCGGTCGTACGTCGTCGCCTCGGTCGCGTACCACGCGGGGGTCACCGTCGCGGCGGGGGTGCTCGCCGTCGTGCACGACCCCACGTGGTGGTGGGCGACGGCGTTCCTCGCCGCGGCGACGGCGCGCGCAGCGGTCCTGCCGGGACGACCGCTGAGCCCGAAGGCCGTCGGGATCGGGGAGATCGTCGCGACGGTGCTGCTGCTCGCCGTCGCGCTCGTGGTGCGGTAGCCCCGGGCGTGCGGTGGTTCACTGGCGCGATGGACGACGACGCGCCCCTCACGCTCGACGACCTCACGGAGCGCGTCGAGGCGATCTCCGCGCTCTACGCGCGCAAGTTCGCCGTCGAGCGTGACCCGGACTGGTTCATGCTCAAGCTCGCCGAGGAGGTCGGGGAGCTCACCCAGGCGTTCCTCGTCGCGACGGGGCGCACCCGCCCGCGCGGGGACGCGCCGTCCGGGGCTGCCCCTGACGGGGCTACCGGGCGCGACGGCGCGGCCTCGCCCCTCGCGGACGAGGTCGCCGACGTCCTGGCGCACCTGCTGCTGCTCGCGCGCTCCCAGGGCGTCGACGTCGACGCCGCGGTGCGGCGCAAGTGGCTCGTCTGGGAGGCGGAGCTCAGCGGTCGATCGACGCGGCGATGACCCGGGCGCTCGCGGCGGCGCCGTCCTCGCGGGCGTAGGCGTCGCGCACGCGCCCGGCCGCCTCGCGGAACCGCGGCTCGGTGAGGAGGCGCGTCACGGCGTCGGGCAGGGCGGTGGTCCCGGCCTGCTTCGGCGAGAGCGCGACGGCGTTGCCCTGCCGGACGCACACGTCGACGTTCCACACCTGCTCGGGTTGCAGCCCCATGCCGAGGAACGGCACGCCCGTGGCGCACGCCGTCTGCACGGTGCCCTGCCCGCCGTGCAGCACGGCGGCGTCGACGAGACCGCCCAGGCGGTGCGCGGGGAGCAGGTCGGTGACGTGGACGTTCGGGGGCAGGGCGTCGCCCTCGTGCAGGTAGTGCGCGACGGGCGCGACCACGTGGACGGGGAGGTCGCCGAGCCGTCGTGCGGCGGCGAGCGTGAGGTCGCGGCTCGCCGACGACCCGAGGCCGAGGTAGACGAGGGGCTCGGGCCGCGCGGCGAGCTCGTGGACGACGTCGGGGAGCGGGGTGTCGAGGTGGGCGAAGATCGGCCCGACCCGCTCGTACCCGGCGGGGAGCGTGTACCCCTCCAGCTCCCACGGCATGACGGTGAGCAGGTTGCGGTCGGCCTCCAGCAGCGACACGACCGTCCGCAGCGGCGGGACGCCGTGCGCGCGGGCCAGGGTGGCGAACGCGCGCGGGGCGAGGGGTGCGTGGTTGTACGCCCACCGCAGCGCGGTCGTCGCGACGCGGTCGAGCGCCCGCGTGGCGCGTCCCGTGCCGCGGACGAGGCCGAGGCGCGCCGTCTGCTCCACCTGCGGCCGGGTGAGGGCGAACGGGACGGGGTAGAAGAGCGGTACGCGCTCGGCCCGCGCCGAGATCATGGACGTCGGGTTGGTGCCGATGACGACGGCCGCGGCCTGCACGTCGCGGATCAGCGCGCGCTCGGCGTCGACGCGCGCGGCGACGAGCTCGGCGGTGAACGGGTTGCGCAGCGTCCGGCCCTGGTCGAACCGCAGCGCGAGCGCCCGGTCCGCGGGCGTGAACGCGGGTCGCTGGGACCGGTACTCGAACCCGGCCTCGGCGACGAGGTGGGCGAAGTCGTCCTCGTAGCCCATGAAGACCGGCGTGTGCCGGGCGGGAAGGGCGCGGGCGACCTCGATCATGCGCGTGACCTCGGCGAGGTTGAACGTGATCGGGCAGAACACGACGGCGGCCATGTCAGCCCCTCTCGGTCGGGCGGGTCGGGGGTGCGACGGCGTCGCGCAGCATGGCCAGCGCCGCGCGCGTGGCGTCCGCGCCGGCGTCGCCCCGGGTGAGGGCCCACGCGTCGACCGCGAGGAGCGCGGCGAGGGCGACGTCGGTGAGCAGGTCGGGCGGGACGTCGTCGCGCAGCACCCCGAGCTCCTGGCCCCGCTCGACGTAGGCGCGGGCGACGGCGGCCCAGCGGTCGCGGAGCGCGCGGAGCGCCGCGTCGGGCTGCGCGCGGTGGGCGAGGAGCCCGAGCGCGCGGGCCTCCGGGTGGTCCGCGAGCGAGCGCTCGAGCCCGGCGGCGGCGCGGGTCAGGGCGTCGAGGTAGGTGGTCGCGGTGAGCGTCGCCGGGTCGGGCAGGGCGAGCGCGTCGTCCACGATCGTCGCGAGACGGGCCAGGACGTCGTCGTAGAGCGCGCGCTTGTCGCCCACGTGGTGGTACACCGAGCTCTTGGCGACGCCGGACGCCTCGACGATCCGGTTGAGCGACGCGCGCTCGAAGCCGAGCCGGGCGAACTCCTCCGCGGCGGCCTGCCGCAGCCGGGCGTGGGCGGCGGGGTCCATCGGAGCGCGGGGGCGGGCCATGAGCAGGACCGTAGCATTCCTGAACCGATCCGGTCTAGGAACCCGAGGTGCCGGAGGGGAGCCCCCGCTAGGGTGACGCCGTGACCGACCACCGCACCGACCCGCCCGTCAGCGCCGACGAGGTGGCCACGCTGCGCGGCTTCCTCGACTTCCACCGCGACACGCTCCGCTGGAAGACGTCGGGCCTCGACGCGGCCGAGCTCGCCCACCGGCTCCGGCCGTCGTCGATGACGCTCGGCGGGCTGCTCAAGCACCTCGCGTTCGTCGAGTCCCAGTGGTTCTCGCAGGTGCTCCTCGACGAGCCGCTCATGGCGCCGTTCGACACCGCGGACTGGGCCGACGACCGCGACTGGGACTGGACGACGGCGGCGGGCGACTCCCCGGAGGAGCTGCGCATGCTGTTCGACCGGGCGGTCGCGGCGTCCGACGCGATCCTGGACGACGCGCTCGCCGACGGCGGCCTGGACCGGCTGAGCGCGCGGCCCGACCGGCACACGGGCGAGCGCTGGAACCTGCGCTGGATCCTCGTCCACATGATCGAGGAGTACGCCCGCCACAACGGCCACGCCGACCTGCTCCGCGAGGCGATCGACGGGACCGTCGGGGAGTAGCGTCCGGCGGCGGACGCCGTGACCCGTGCGGCGTACCGGGTCGATGGTTGCTCTAGGCACCTCGGGCCGGGACGATGGCCGGCGTGACCGCTCCCGAGCAGCCCTCGTCCGTTCCCTCTCCGCGCCGACCGCGCGTCGCGACCGTCGTGCTCGCCGCGCTCCTCCTGGTCGGCGTCGGGCTCCTGGTCGCCGCGTCCTGGGTGGCGAGCCGCCCTGCGTCGTTCGGGTGGTTCGCGTACGCCCCCGTGTCCGGCACGGCGTTCGTCCCGTCCGGCGTCTTCGGGATCGGACGCGCGGCGTTCCTCGCCGGCGCGGGCGCCCTGCTCGTCGGC
This sequence comes from Cellulosimicrobium sp. I38E, assembly GCF_001647255.1. Classification (NCBI taxonomy): domain Bacteria; kingdom Bacillati; phylum Actinomycetota; class Actinomycetes; order Micrococcales; family Promicromonosporaceae; genus Cellulosimicrobium; species Cellulosimicrobium sp. I38E. The sequence goes on along the minus strand of NZ_LUAZ01000029.1, from coordinate 59,292 downwards.
GGCGCGGTCGGGTTCCTCGTCGGGCGCGCCACCGCGCCGACGGTGCCCGGAGGCTCCGGAGCCGCCGGCCGGGGTCCCGAAGATCCCCGCACGTCGGGCCCCACCGGCGACGAGGCGTCGGCCGGATGAGCGCGCGCGACGACCTCGTCCTGCTCGACCTCGACGGCACGCTCACCGACTCGGCCCCCGGCATCCTCGCGTCGGTGCGGCACGCGTACGGCGCGCTGCGGCTCCCGGTCCCCGCCGAGCCGGTGCTCCGCGGCTTCGTCGGCCCGCCGCTCGGGGAGTCGTTCGCGGCGCACGGCGTGCCGGTAGACCGCGTGGCCGACGCCGTGGCCGCCTACCGCGACGTGTACACGGCGGGGAACCTCCTCGACAACGCGGTCTACCCCGGCATCCCCGAGTGCCTGACGGCGCTGCGTGGCGCCGGGCTGCGCCTCGCCGTCGCGACGTCGAAGCCGGAGCCGATGGCACGGCGGATCGTCGAGCACTTCGGGCTCGACGCGCACCTCGACCGCGGCCTCGACGACGTGTTCGGCGCGACGCTCGACGGGACGCGCAGCAGCAAGGCCGACGTCGTCGCGCACGCGCTCGCGTCGCTCGACGCGGCCCGGCGCGTGGTCATGGTCGGCGACCGCGAGCACGACGTCCTCGGCGCCGCCGCCCACGGGGTCCCGTGCGTCGGGGTCGCGTGGGGCTACGCGCGCCCGGGCGAGCTGGCCGCGGCGGGGGCGACGGCGGTCGTCGGGACGCCGGCCGAGCTCGCGACCGTCCTGCTCCGCCGGGCGCCGCTCGCGGCCTGACGGGCCAGCGCCGACCCGGACGGCGGGGCCGGTGCTCAGGCGCGCGAGAGAGCGACGGCTGCGGGGCAGCGCTCAGGCGCGCGCGAGCACGACGACGGGCGCGAGGAGCCCGGCGCGCGTCGCTGCGACGTTGTTGCTGATCCGCGTGACGAACTCCTGGCCGAACACGACGACGAGGCCGTCCTGCCCCGGGCCTCCGGCCGCGGCGAGGGCCGCCCGGCGGTCGTCGACGCGCAGGACGTCGAACCCGGCCGCCGTCAGCGCGCGGCCGTAGTCGTCCGGGGTCTCGACGAACGACGACCCGGCGTCGACCGCCCAGGGCATCGGGAAGGGCAGGTCGCCGGCCCCGACCCGCATCTGCTCGAAGAGCCCGAACGGACTCCCGGGGCGCAGCACGCGGTGGATCTCCGTGAAGAGGGCCGTCTTGTCCGGCACGTTCATGCCGACGTGGACGAGCATCGCGCGGTCGTGCGACGCGTCGTCGCAGGGCAGCCGGTCGCCGTCGCCCAGCGCGAACGTGACGAGGTCGGCGAGCCCCGTCCGTGCGGTGAGCTCGCGGGCGGCGTCGACGAAGTCCGGGCTGAGGTCCACGCCGGTGACGTGGCAGCCGTGCCGGTGCGCGGCGAGCCGCGCCGGTCCGCCGAGCCCGCTGCCGACGTCGAGCAGGGTGGTGCCCGGCGCGAGCCCGAGGAGGTCGAGGAGGGCGGCGGTCGACGTCGCGCCCCCGGCGTGGAGCTCGTCGTACGGGGCGAGCGCGTCGACCGTCACCGGTCCGTCGCCGGCTCCCGCCGCGGCCAGGAGGCGGGCCGCGAGGTCCTTCCCCGCATAGTGCTGCCGCACCTGCTCCGTCGTGGCCATGGCGGCCTCCGTGCTCGTCGCGCGTCCACCCACGGGCGCTCTCTCTCGACCGTACGCCCGTCGTCTCCGCCCCGCCGGTCCGCCGCGCGGTTCGTCGTGAGGGTGTTGACCTTGACGTGACGTCAAGTTCTAGCGTGGTTCTCGTTGCCGCACGAGGCGCCCCGAGACACCGAGACCGTGAGAGGAGGCGGGCGATGCACCCCGCAGGGACGACGAGCGAGCGCACGGCCGACTGGTCCATCCAGGAGGTCGCGCGCCTCGCCGGCACGACGAGCCGCACCTTGCGCCACTACGACGCTGTGGGGCTCCTGCGCCCGAGCCGGGTCGCGTCCAACGGTTACCGGCACTACGACGCGGACGCGCTCGTGCGTCTCCAGCGGATCCTGCTCCTGCGCGACCTCGGCCTCGGGCTCCCCGCGATCCGGGAGGCGCTCGACGGGGCGTCGGACGCCGGGGGCGACGGACCGCCGTCGGGCACCGCCGAGCGCGACGCCCAGGTGCGGGCGCTGCGCGACCACCTCGAGTGGCTGCGGGCGGAGCGGCAGCGGCTGGCGCGGCAGATCGCGTCGGTCGAACGGACGATCACCACGATGGAAGGAGGTGGCGAGCTCATGGCGGACGACATGTTCGACGGGTTCGACCACACGCAGTACCAGGCCGAGGTCGAGGACCGCTGGGGCAAGGACGCGTACGCGCGCGGGCACTCCTGGTGGAGCGGCTTGAGCGAGGCGGAGAAGTCGGCGTTCACGGACCGCGTCGAGCGGCTCAACGGCGACTGGACGGCGGCGGCGGAGGCCGGCGTCGACCCGGCGTCGGACGAGGCGCAGGCGCTCGCGCGGCGCCACGTCGACTGGCTGCAGGCCGTGCCCGCGAACCCGGCGCACGAGCCCGGGCCGCTGCGGGGCTACCTGCTCGGCCTCGGCGAGATGTACGTCGGGGACCCGCGGTTCGCGCTCAACTACGGCGGCGTCGAGGGCGCGACGTTCGTCCGCGACGCCCTGCGCGTCTACGTCGAGCGCAACCTCTGAGGAGCGCCGACGCGGGGGGATCCCGACCCGGGACCATCGGCCCGGGCGGGATCACCGTGACGTCACTAGCCTGGAACCCTGGCGGGACACGGCGCCCCGCCGCCCGCCAGGAGGCACCCATGGCCACGACGTCGACGTCCACCGGCCCGGCCACGACCCGCAACGTCGCCCTCGTGGGGCACAGCGGGTCGGGCAAGACCACGCTCGCGGAGGCGTTCCTCCATCGCGCGGGCGCGATCCCGCGGGCCGGGTCCGTCGCCGAGGGCACGACGGTCTGCGACCACGAGCCCGAGGAGGTCGCGCGCGGCATCTCGGTGAGCCTCGGCGTCGCGCACCTGGACTGGCGGGCGCCCGACGGTGTCACGCACCAGGTCACCCTGCTCGACACCCCCGGGTCCCCGGACTTCGCGGGGTCCGTGGACGCGGCGCTCGCCGTGGCCGACCTCGCGGTCGTGGTGGTGAGCGCCGTCGACGGGGTCCAGTCGGGCACGGAGGAGGTCTGGCGGCGCTGCGACGAGGCGGGGATACCCCGCCTCGTCGTCGTCTCCCAGGAGGACCGCGCGCGGGCGAGCTTCCGCACCGTGCTCGCCGCGCTGCGCGGCGCGCTCGACGCGCCGTTCGTGCCGCTCGAGCTCCCGCTCGGCGAGGAGCAGTCGCTGCACGGCGTGGCCGACGTCCTCACCGAGCGCGCGCGGGAGTACGACGGCGACGGGCGCACCCACGAGGAGGACGTCCCCGCCGACGTGCGCGACGAGGAGCACGCGCTGCACGACGAGGTCGTGGAGGAGATCGTCACGCACGACGACGACCAGCTCGAGGCGTACCTCGCGGGCGACGAGCCCGGCGCGGCCGACCTCGAGCGCACGCTCGCGCACGAGGTGCTCACGGGCGAGGCCGTGCCGGTGCTGCTCGCGTCCGCGGTGACGGGCGTCGGCGTGGACCGCGTGCTCGACCTCGTGTGCGAGCTGGGGCCGTCGCCCGCGGACCGGGCGGCCGTCGTGGCGCTGCCCGACGGCGCGGGGTCGGCAGGTGCCGACGGGTCCCCGTCGGAGGGGGCGACGACGGAGGTCGCTGCGGACCCCGCGGCCGACGCGCTCGTGCACGTCTTCCGGACGGTCGTCGACCCGTTCGTGGGCCAGGTGTCGGTGTTCAAGGTGCTCTCGGGGTCGGTCGCGACGGGCGACCGGCTCGTGAGCACCGCGACCGGCGCCGAGGACCGCGTGCACGGGCTCTTCCGGCTGCGCGGGCGCGAGCACGTCGCGGTCGACCGCGTGGTCGCGGGCGACGTGGCCGCCGTCGCGAAGCTCTCGGCCGCCTCGACCGGCACGCTGCTGGCGGCGCGGCGCGCGCCCGTCTCCGCGCGCGACCTCCCCGAGCGACCACCGGTGTACGCGGTCGCGCTGCGACCCGTGTCCCAGTCCGACGACGACAAGCTGTCCTCGGCGCTGACCCGCCTGCGCGCCGAGGACCCGACGCTGCACGTCGACCTCACCGGGTCGCAGGCCGTGCTCGGGGGCCTCGGCGACACCCACCTCGCCGTCGCGGTCGAGCGGCTGGAACGCTCGTTCGGCGTGCGCGTCACGACCGAGCCTGTCCAGGTCGCGTACCGCGAGACCATCACGCGCGCCGTCGAGGTCGAGGGCAAGGTGAAGAAGCAGTCGGGCGGGCACGGGCAGTTCGCCGTCGTGCAGCTCCGCGTGTCGCCGCTCCCGCGCGGCGAGGGGTTCGAGTTCGTCAGCTCCGTCGTCGGCGGGTCGGTGCCGCGCCAGTACCTCCCCGCCGTGGAGCGCGGCGCGCGCGAGGCCATGGAGAGCGGCGGGCCGCACGGCTACCCGGTCGTCGACCTGCGCGTCGAGGTGCTCGACGGCAAGGCCCACTCCGTCGACTCCTCCGACATGGCGTTCCGCACCGCGGGCGGCGCCGGGGTGCGCGAGGCGCTGGCCGCAGCGGGCACGGTCGTGCTCGAGCCCGTCTCGGCGGTGTCCGTGACCGTCCCGTCCGACGCGCAGGGCGACGTCATGGGCGACCTCTCCGCACGCCGCGGCCACATCACCGCGAGCGACTCCCTGCCCGACGGCCGCGTGCGCGTCGATGCACTCGTGCCCGAGGCCGAGCTCACCCGCTACGTCCTCGACCTGCGCTCGATCACCGGTGGGCGCGGGTCGTTCACGGCCACCCCCGACCGCTACGAGGTGCTCCCGGGTGGGGTGGGAGCGAGCCGCTAGAGACGGTCGTCTTGACGAGCAGTGCTCACGGCAGCGAGGCGTTCGGACCAGAACGGGTCCGAGCGCCAGTCCGGCGGGATGCCCATGCCCTTCAGCGGTACCTCGGGGTGCTGGTCGAGCAGGGCGCTCAGCCGACGCGCCCAGGACGAACGGGGTGACACCACGGCCAGCACACTCTGAAGAGAGGCGAGCACGGGATAGAGGCGTTTTCGGCGATCGGAGGACGAGAGCACCTCTGTGTCGGTGAGCCAGCCTACCGAGGGTGACGTCGGGATCGCGGGATAGACGCCGAGCCCGACGTTCCACAGCCTCCCGTGGTGCGCGCAGACGTTTCTCACCCGCACGTACGTGCGCAGCCACGACAGCAGTACCGGTCCTGGGAGGCCCAGCGGCTGCGCCACACGACCGATGTCGGTGGCGCGCTGCAGGTTGCTGACGAGGCCAGACAACTGGCCCAGGGTGAGCATCTCGACCATCAGCCACGACGGCGGAAGGGCTGGCTCTCCGTAGGTCGTCAGGTAGTGCTCCAGTGCCGAGGCGTGAGCGAGGTCGCCGCCGGCGGACTCCGGCGCGCTAGCCAGCCGGTCCTCACAGGTCTTCCGGACCATCTCCAAGAACCACTGATGCCGACGCTCGTCTCTGAAGTGCTCCGGCTCGCAGTACCAGAAAGGGCCACCGCGGTGCACGGACATGTGGTCGGTGAGACTGGACCGGACGGCGACCTCGATGCGCTCCAGGGCGTCCATGACCAGCAGGCGGAGTTTGCGGTCGAAGACGTACAGGTCGAGCACATGGTCGAACGTTGTTCCGGTTCGCAGCGCCTCGGCGGTCGGATCCTCGCGGAAAGGGATGAGGTAGGGCGAGAACCGGTAGTAGCCTACGTGGCGGAGGTACCGGACGGTGCGATCCGGGTCCGTGACGACGAGTCCGCGCTCGACCATTCTGGCGACCAGCTCGTCGTGCGTGAGCGCAGGCTTGGAGAAGTGATGCGGCCCTCGAGGTCGCGGCTGCCGTGTTGGCATTGCTCTCTTTGCCCCCTGCGCAGAGAAAATCCCCCGGGTTGCGCATCGTGGAGAGGCGTGGGGGATGTAGTGCTCCCGACCCTATCGTTCATGAGCACGAACAACAACGGTGGCGTTCGTCATCGGACGATCGCCGGATCGAGGAACTACGACGACGGTCGCCTGCGTGGACGTCGGGGCGGGGTGACGTCCCGTCGCGGGTGCCCTCCATAGCGTTGACAGAGCCGGACCGCAGTCAACGGCGCGGCAGGACGATCGGTGCGCCGCCGCCGGGGTGGTCGACCACCTCGACGGGGTAGTCGTAGACGCCGCTCAACAGCTCGGCGGTGAGGACGTCGCGCGGTCCGCCGTCGGCGACGACGCGTCCGCCCGCGAGGACGGTGACCTGGTCGGCGTACGCGGCCGCGAGCGAGAGGTCGTGCACGACGACGACCACCGCACCGCCCGCGGCGGCGTGCGCCCGCGCGAGCTGGAGCACGAGCTCCTGGTGCTTGAGGTCGAGCGCGGCGGTCGGCTCGTCGAGCATGAGGAGCGACGTGCGCTGCGCGAGCACGCGGGACAGCGCGACGCGCGCCTTCTCGCCGCCGGACAGCGACGTGAAGTGCCGGTCGGCGAGGTGCTCGACGTCGGTCGCGGCCAGGGCCTCGGCGACCGCGGCGTCGTCCTCGTCCTCGAACGGGGTGCCCCGCCACGGCGAGCGGCCCATGCGCACGACGTCCACGGCGGTGAACGGGAAGCTCAGCGAGACCTGCTGGAGCATGACGGACCGACGTAGCGCGAGCTCGGTGGGTGTCCATGCGCGCAGGGGGCGCCCGTCGACGACGACGTCCCCGGCCTCAGGGACCAGGTCGCCCGTGAGCACGGCGAGCAGGGACGACTTGCCCGCGCCGTTGGGGCCGAGCAGCGCGCGGACCTCGCCCGCGCGGACGTCCACGGACACGTCGCGCAGGATCGGCGCGTCGCCGAGCGTGAGGGAGACCCCGTGCGCGGCGGTGACCACGTCGCCGGGCGCGACGGGCCCGGGGAGGCGGGACCGCCGTCGGGCACCGGTGACCGCGGTCCGCAGCGAGCCGAGGAACGAGGAGCCCTCGTGGCGCAGGTCGCTCATGCCCAGCCTCCCTGGCGCGAGCGCGTGCGGCGGAGCAGGTAGAAGAAGAACGGCCCGCCGACGAGCGACGTGATCATGCCGAGCGGCAGCTCGACGTTCGCGACGGCGCTGCGCGCGAGGAGGTCGGCGGCGAGCAGCACGACGGCGCCGCCCAGCACGGACGCCGGGATGAGCGTGCGGTGGCTCGGCCCGCACACCATGCGCACGAGGTGCGGCACGACGAGCCCGACGAACGCGATGATCCCCGTGAACGCGACCCCGGCGGAGACGAGCAGCGCGACGAGCACGATGACGAGCTGCCGCAGCCGCTCGACGTCGACGCCCAGGTGCTGCGCGGCGCGCTCGCCGAGCGCGAGGAGGTCCATCTTGCGGCGCACGAGCATCGCGCCCGTGACCCCGACGACCGCGATCGGCAGCACGACCGCGACGGACTGCCACGTCGCGCCGCCGAGCGACCCGAGCTGCCAGAACACGATCTGCTCGCGCGCCGCCGGGTCGGCGACGAACGTGAAGAACGCGAGCATCCCGCCCGCGAACGCGTTGACCGCGATGCCCGTGAGCACGAGCGTCACGACCTCCGTCCGCCCGCCGGCGCGCGCGAGCGCGTAGACGACGAACGTCGTGACCAGACCGCCGAGGAACGCCGCCCCGGCGACCCACGTGCCCGGCACGAGCGCGCCCGCGGTGACGATGACCGCGCACGCGCCCACGGCCGCGCCCGACGACACCCCGATGACACCCGGCTCCGCGAGCGGGTTGCCGAACACGCCCTGCATGAGCGCGCCCGAGCAGGCGAGCGCGGCACCGACGACGATCGCCATCACAACGCGCGGGAACCGCACGACCCACAGCGCGTTCTCGCCCTGCGGGTGCGACGGCATGGGCCCCCAGTCGAGCCCGACGTGGTGCGCGAGCGAGCCCAGCACCTCCGCGGGGGACACGGGCACCTGACCCGTCATGCCGGACACGACCGTGAGCACCGCGAGCGCGACGCCCAGGCCGACCATGAGCCAGCGCGCGGCCCGGCGGCGCTGCTGCCCGACGGCGGGGCCCACCCGGGCGGGCCGGTCGCCGGAGCGGGGGGCGTCGTCGGGCGCGGTGGCGTCCTCGGGTACAGGCGCGTCCTCGGGCGTGCCGAGGGAACGGGTGAGGGGCGTGCTCACGAGGCCGGGAGCTCCGGCGCGGGCACCCCGTAGAAGGCCTCGACGAGCGATGCGATCGTGGACCCGGTGCGGGGGCCGAACGTGAGGAGGCGCGAGCCGTCCATGTCGACGACGCGGCGCGCCTCGCCCGCGGGCGTCTGCACGAGGCCGGGGATCGCCATCATGGCGTCGAGGCCGCCCATCGACTCGAGCCCGTCGGTCATGACGAGGTACGCGTCGGGCGCGGCGCTGATGATCGCCTCGCTCGTGACCGGCGCGTACTGCTGCGTCAGGCCGATCGCCGTCCCGGCGTCCTCGCCGCCGACCTCCTGGATCAGGTCGTCGGCGCCCGAGCCGGGCCCGAACAGCATCTTGATGTTCGACCCGCGCAGGTAGAGGAACGCGACGCGGGGGTTCCCCGTGTCCCGCGGGACCGCGCCGAGCGCCGCGCAGATCTGCCGGTCCGTGCGCTCGACGAGCGCCTCGCCCTGCGCGGGCACGCCGAGCGCGGTCGCGACGGCGCGGATCCGGTCGTCGACGCCGTCCAGCGTGCGCGCCTCGTCGAAGTAGACGACGGGGATGCCCGAGCTCTCGAGCTGTCCGCGCACGTCGTCGGTGAGGATCGTCGCGTCGGTGAGGATCACGGACGGGTCGAGCCCGAGGATCGCCTCGACGTCGAGCGCGTGCCCCGCGCCCGTGACCACGGGGACGTCCGCCGCCTCGGGGAAGCCGGTCGGCAGGTCGCGCCCGACGACGTTGGCGCCCAGCCCCAGGCTGTAGACGATCTCGCCCAGCGTCCCGTACAGGTCGACGGGGATGATGCGGCTCACGTCGGTGATCTCGACCGTCCGGCCGTCGACCGACTCGACCGTGACGGGGAGCTGCGGGGCCGGTGCGTCCGCGATCGGGTGGATCGCGTCGTCGGCGAACGTCGCGCTCGTGGGCCCGGTGGGGAACGACGCCGGGTCGACGTCGGAGCCGCCGCCCGCGGCGCGCGACTCCCCGAGCGTCGTGCAGGTCGGCGCGCCCGTCTGGTCGGCGGTCTCCGCGGGCGCCGCCTCGACGGGCGCGGCGTCCTGGCTCTCCTCCGCCGACGGCGTCGCGGGCGGCTCGTAGGGGAGCGGCGCGCACGCGGCGACGAGCCCCAGCGCGACGACGGCCCCCGCCCCGACCAGCGCCGTCACCGTCCGTCGCGCCCGACCGCGCGCGGTGCCCGACGGACCCGAGGGTGACGTCGAGCGGCTCGTCGTCGAGCCGGGGTGCAGCGCGGAGCGGGCAGCGTGAGGCATGGGGAGTCTCCAGGGAGCGGTGCGCGGGAGGGCGCGACCCGGCGAGGCCGTCGCCCGCCCCAGGTAAGACGAGCCTAACCTGGCTTGGAGCCGGCCTCGACCGCCTCGCGAGTAACGCGCCTCACGCGAACGGCGCGAACCGAACCCACCTCGACCGAGGAGAACCCGACTCCCTCGAGGAAGGGTCGTGGTCGGCCGAGGCAGAGCCCCGGCCGACCGGGCTCTATCTCGAGGTCAGGGGTGGGCGGCGCCCAGGTCGGCGAAGAGGTCGCTGTTGAGGCGGAAGGCGCGCTTGGCCTCGGCGACGGTCTCGTCGAGCTGCTCGGGCGTGAGGACGAGGCCGTCGAGGCGCTCGCGGTAGACGTCCTTGAACGGCTTGGACTTGGGGATCTCGACGAACGTGTAGAACGCGAGGCCGTCGCCCGAGAGCCCGTAGTGGCGCTCGAGCATGCGCTTGATGATCTGGCCGCCGGAGAGGTCGCCGAGGTAGCGGGTGTACGCGTGCGCGGCGTATGCGGGCAGCGACGCGCCGACCGCGCGCAGGCGCGCGACGTAGCGCTCCGTCGCGGGGTGGACGGTGATGCGCTCGGCCCAGTCGGCGCCGACGAGGAACGCGAGGTCCTTCTCGATCTCGGGGGTGCGCGTGAGCTCGTCGAAGACGAGCGTCGAGCCCTGGGCGTCGGCGCGCATCGCTGCGCTCGAGTCCTCGAGCGCGCCGTAGATCGCCCACTGCTGCGCCGCGAGGTCGGCGTACGCCGCGACGTCGAGCTGCCCGGACATGAGCCGCTCGACGAAGCCGGAGCCCTCCGCCTGTTCGTGCTCCGGGCGCGTGCCCTCGCGCAGGCGCAGGGACAGCGGCACGGTCTCGTCGGCGCGGTCGAGGTCGTGGGTGAGAGCAGTCACGGGTGGCTCCTGCGGGTGTGCGTGGGTCGGTCTGCTGCTCGTCCTGACGCAGTGTCATGACGATGCGTCAGGAACTGTAACCCAGCCAGGTGAGGCTTGCCTATCCTCTGTCCGGGATCTGGTCCACGTCCTCCGGGTCGGGGAGCCCGGCGAGGAACCGGAAGCCGAGCAGTGCGACCAGGCTGCCCAGACCGCCGCCGACGACGAGCGGGGTCGCCAGGTCCGCGCGGGCCAGGAGCCCGCCGAGGAACGCGCCGAGCGGCATCACCCCCCACAGGAGAGTCCGCCAGGTGCCGTGCACGCGGCCGAGCAGGCGGCCGGGGATCATCGCCTGGCGCAGCGACATGACGAGCACGTTCCACACCGTGACCGCCCCCGAGCTCACCGCGAACAGGGCGGCGCCAGCGGCCACCGCGGCGCCGGAGCCGGGCAGGAGCGGGGCAAGACCCAGGAGCACGAGGACGACCGTCGAGACCAGGTTCGCGACGGCCATCGTCGGGCCGGTCCCGAAGCGTTCCTTGGCGGGGTTCGCCACGGCCGCCGCGACGAGCGACCCGGCAGCCCCGACGAGCAGGAACGTCCCGTACCAGGCCTCGGGGACGCCCAGCACGTCGAGCACGTAGAGCACGATCGTCGCGGTCGCGGCGGAGAAGCAGAGCCCGACGACGATCGAGAGCAGCCACAGCGGCCGCAGGGTCGGGTGCGCCCACAGGTAACGGAACCCGTCCCCGAGCTGGCGGAACCAGGGCGGCGCGGGCTCGGCCCCCTCGACGGCCGCGGTCCGGTGCTCGCCCGCGGCGACGGCGGGCAGGAACAGCGCGAGCGCCCCCGCGACGGCGTAGGCGGCCGCGCCGGTCCCGAGCGGTACGACGACGGCGACCGCGAACAGCGCCGACGTGAGCGGCGCGGAGAGGAAGTTCTGGACGGTGATCTCGCCCGCCTCGATGCGCGAGTTCGCGCGGGGGAGGTCGGCGGGCCGCACGATCGAGGGCAGCACCGCGCGGATCGCGCCGTCGTACACGGTCTCGAGCGCGCCGTAGAGGAAGACGACGGCGTAGAGCCACCAGATCGTCAGGGTGCCCGTCGCGGCCAGGGCGACGAGCCCGAGGGCGAGGACCGTGCGCGCGCCGTTCGCGAGCGCGAGCGCGTGCCGGCGGTCGACGCGGTCGAGGAGGACCCCGGCGGGGATCGCGAAGAACAGCCACGGCAGAAGCGAGACGGCGGCGATGCCGGACACGAGGAACGGGTCGTCGGTGAGCCGGGCGGCGAGCAGCGGCGACGCGACACGCGCGATGCCGTCGCCCAGGCTGGAGCTGAGGTTCGCGGTGAAGACGTTCCGGAACGGCGCGCCGAGCCCGGTGCGCACCCGGGCGGGGGCGTCGGGGAGCCTGCGGCGGCGGAGGGTCGGCACCTCCCGAGGCTAGGCGACGGTTGCCGGGGGCATCACGCGCTCTCCGCTGCTTCTGCTCGGGGGAGAAGGGGTGAGGGCGGCCGGTTCGGGCGCGTCAGTGCGCGAGCGCGGGTGAGGTCGCGTCGGCCCCGACGGCGCGCAGCACGAACGCCTCGGTCGCCTCGATCGCCTGCTCGCGCGCGGCCGGGTCGTCGGGAACGAGCCGGCCGGAGAGGCACGCGTTGACGAGCTGCACGGTGGTGTCGATGTCCTGCTCGGGGAACTCCCCGACCTCGATGCCCGACGCCACGATGCGACGCAGGATCGTCTCGACGAGCTCGGCGTGCTCGCGCAGGCGCTGGCGCGTCGTGCGCGAGAGCACGGTGCGCAGGTCCGGGCCCGGGGCCAGGTGGAAGATGCGCTTGAGCTGGGCCTGCTGGCGGATGTACGTGCGGAGCTGCTCGACGGGGTCGTCCACGTCCTCCAGCGCCCGCTCGAGCGTCCCGACGTACTGCTCCGTCTCGTGGGTGATGAACCCGAGGAGCAGCGCCTCCTTGTCCGGGAAGTGGTTGTACACCGCGGTCCGGCCGACGCCCGCGGCGGCGGCGATGTCGGCGAGGGAGATGGCGTCGAAGCCGCGATCCATCATGAGGGTCGAGAGCGCCGCGAAGAGCTTCTGCCGGGTCTGGGCGCGGTGCTCGTGGAGGGACCCTCCGATGATCTTGGGCATGCTGACATCATAGGGAGGTCGTGTCAGAACGCTAATCGGCTCCTGCGGACGGCGACCGGGCCGCGGCGGAGTCGCCAGCAGCCGCCAGCGGGCGTCCCCGGGCGCGCTCCGCCATCTGGCACACTGCCGCCATGGACACCACCGCGTCGCCCGACGGCGTCCCCGCCACCGCCCCGGACCCGGACTTCCCGCCCGTCCCCGCGGACACCAAGGACTGGACGTGGGTCATGGAGCGACCGTGCCCGGAGTGCGGGTTCGTGGCGGCCGAGGTGACGCCCGACCGCGTGGGCGCCGCGGTGCGCGACGCGGTCCCGCGCTACGTCGCCGCGCTGGGCCGCGAGGACGTGCGCGTGCGCCCCGACGCCACGACGTGGTCCGTGCTCGAGTACGCGGCGCACGTGCGCGACGTCTTCTCCGTGTTCGACGTGCGCGTCCAGTCGATGGTCGAGGGCGACGACCCGCGGTTCGCGAACTGGGACCAGGACGCGACGGCGGTCGAGGAGGACTACGCGCACCAGGACCCGGAGATCGTCGCGCGCGAGCTCGCGATCGCGGGCGACCGGGTCGCGGGCCGCTTCGACGCGCTCGTCCCCGACCAGTGGGAGCGCCCCGGGCGGCGGTCGAACGGGTCCGTGTTCACGGTCCGCACGCTCGGCCAGTACTTCGTGCACGACGTCGTCCACCACCTGCACGACGTCGGCGCCTGACCGGACGCACGGCACGTGCCGTGGCAGGAGATGCACGGCCGTGACACGGGCGTAACATCCCGGCATTCCGGACGCCCTACGGTCCGGTCATGGACGCCACCGTCGCCGGCCTCGTGCCGGACGCGCACGCGGGAGCGCACCTTCTCGCGGTGCCTCGTTCCCGCGGTGCGGCTCGAACGCCCGTGGACACCCTCGCACGCGCCTGGTTCGCGGACGCGGCGTGGACGACGCCGCCCGGCGGCGGGGGAGCGACCCGCCCCATGGTCGGCGCGCGGTTCCGGGGCGTGGTGCCCGACGGCGTGGTGACACCGGGCGAGCTCCGGCTCGCCGAGGGCGCTCGCGTCGTCGGGCCCTTCCCGCTCACACCCCCGCAGACGCAGGCGCTCGACCTCGCGGGCGGGAGCGCCGAGGCGTTCGCGCTGCACGTGGACGACCCCGCCCCGCGCGGCGCGCCGGTCCCGCTCTCCGACGACCGGGACGGTCTCGCGCGGGCGTTCGCGGCAGGGCTGCCCCAGGGCGTCGAGCTCCAGGTGCTGGGCTGGGCCGTCGCGGCGGCGCGGCGCGTCGGGGGCGCCGTCGTCGCGGACGGCCGGACGGTGCTCACGCCCGACCCCGCCTCGGGGGTCGACCTCACGCTCTACAGCGCCCAGGTGCTCAGGCCCGACGACGCGCTCGGCGTCCTGCGCACGACGGTCCCGAGCGCGCGCGTCGTCGCGGTCCACCCCCGCCCGGACGGTCTCGCGGAGTACGTGCTGTCGGGAGAGACCCCGTACGACGGCGCGGTCCGGCTGGCGGCGCAGCGCGTGCCGCAGGTGCCGCTCGCGCTCGGCGCGCTCGACTGGCGCGAGCACGGCCCCCACGCCTACCGCGTCACCTGGGTCCCGCAGGACCCGTACGAGCTCGAGGTCGAGCGCCCCTCGGGGCTGCACGTCATCGCGCGCTCGCGGGCCCGGGTGCTCGTCGCACGGCTCGCGGCGATGCTCCAGGGGCGCCTCGCGGGGACGCTCGTGGATGACGGCGGCTTCGTCGTGCGGGACCTCGACCTCGACGAGCGGCTCACGCCGACGGCGACGCCGACGACGCAGTTCTGGGTCTGACGGGCGGCGTGCGCACGAGGCGCGCACCCTGACCGAACCGGGCGTGTCGGCCGGGCGAACTGTCCACAGATTTCATCCACAGGGTTGTGGGTTCCGTGGGAACGGCGCGGTGCCGCCTGTGGACGAACCTGTGGCCTTCGCGAGTGGCCAAATGACATCGCTGGGAACTCTTGCAGGCCCCCCGGGTGAGGACTACAAACGTGCCTAACGGCCCGGACGGGCGCAGACGGACGACGGTGTTCCGGCACGCAGTACGCAGGGGTCTCCCGGCCCCGCCTGGAGCGCACGACGGCCCGGCGCGAACGCCAGGGCACGGCTGACCGGAGAACGGTGGACGACCCGCGACCCCCTGCTGCGGGGCTGCGCGCGACGGCGCAGGTTCCGACCGGACCCGGAAGGCCGACCGCGATCGGCGTCAGCGCGCCTGCCCGGGGCATCCGGGCCGGGCGCGCGGGCGCCGGGCCGCCACGTCGCGAGCGGCGCCCCGACGGGCCACCGGCCCGACCGCCCCGGGGTCGCGCGGACACGGCGAGGCCCCTCGGAATCCTGCTCCGAGGGGCCTCGCTGCCATTCTCCCGCGGGCGTCCCGCGACGCGAAGACCCGTCCGCGGGCCGGTAGGCCGGGTCCGTCCGCCGCGCCTACGCTCGTGCCATGAGCAACCTCGAGACCCGGCCCGAGGAGCGCGTCTGCTCCGCCGGGACCCGTCACGGCGAGGACGCCGGCGCGGCGCCGACCGTGGAGATCCTCGATCACCGCGACGTCCCGCTCGGGGGTACGCGCGCCATGCGGGTGCGGCGCACGATCCCGCAGCGCGCGCGCTCGCTCGTGGGGGCGTGGTGCTTCCTCGACCACTACGGTCCGGACCCGCTGCCGGCGATCGGCGACGGCACCGACGGCATGCAGGTCCCGCCCCACCCGCACACCGGCCTCCAGACCGTCACGTGGCTGTTCGCCGGCGAGATCCTGCACCGGGACGCCGTGGGGTCGCTCCAGACCGTGCGCCCCGGAGAGCTCAACCTCATGACCGCGGGCCGTGGCATCTCCCACTCGGAGGAGTCGCCGCGCGGCGTCCGCCCTCCGGTCCTGCACGGGGTCCAGCTCTGGGTCGCGCTCCCGGGCGACCGGCTGACGGACCCGCCGGCGTTCGAGCACCACGCCGACCTGCCGGTGGTCGAGGTCGCAGGCGCCCGGGTCCAGGTCTTCGTCGGGAGCCTGCGCGTCGCGGGCGCGGAGCTGCGCTCGCCCGCGACGACGTACTCGCCGCTCGTCGGGGCGCAGGTCGACCTGGAGCCCGGCGCGCGCGTCACGCTCGACGTCGACCCGGCGTTCGAGCACGGCCTGCTCGTGGACGACGGGGCGGTGCGTCTGGAAGGCGACGAGGTCCCGCCCTCGTCGCTCGGGTACGTCGCCCCGGGGCCCGCGACGCTCACGGTCGAGGCCGGGCCCGACGCGCCGGCGCGGGTCGTGCTCGTGGGCGGCGAGCCGTTCGGCGAGGACATCGTCATGTGGTGGAACTTCGTCGGCCGGTCGCACGACGACGTCGCCCGCGCCCGCGCGGACTGGCAGGCGCAGCTCGTGGTCACGGGCGGCGAGGGGCCGAACCACGGCGGGACGCGGTACGCCGACGGCGCGCGCGCCGGGCGCTACGGCGAGGTCGTCGGGTACGACGGCGGCCCGCTCCCCGCGCCCGCGCTGCCCGACGTCCGCCTGCGGCCCCGCACCCGGCCGGTGGGGCGCCAGTAGACTGCCGCGCATGGCCAAGAACACCACGCCCGACTTCGTGCTGCGCCCGTTCGAGGGGCTCCCCGGCGAGACCGACTGGGTCGCGATGCGCGAGGTCGTGCCCTCGGCCACCGCGACCGCCCGCACGACCGCGGAGCACGGCGCGCGCGACGTCACCGTCGTCACCGTCCTCCCCGCGGGCTGGGCCGCGCTGCACCGGCAGGACGGCGCGATCCTCCTCGCGGTCCAGACGCTCGCGGGCTCGGGCGACACGAGCCGCGACCTCGCCGCCGCGCTGCTCGAGGCGATCGACGCCGAGCCCGGCACGTCCATCGAGACGAGCGCGCTGCCCGACGCCGGCCCGCGCCTCCAGGACGTCCTCGACCTCTCCGTCCCGTTCGACGTCACGGTCCACGAGGACTTCGCGTTCTGGCTCGACCCGGCCGAGGAGATCACGCCGGACCTGCGCGCCTCGCTCGACCAGGCGGCCGAGTCGATGGTGCCCACGGTCAAGCTCGACGCCGTCCCCTCGGCGTACTGGTGCCGCATGTCGCGCGAGTTCCTGCGCTGGGCCCGCCCGGAGCCCGAGGACGCGCTCATCGACGCGATCTCGCGCCTGCACGCGCGGCGTGAGTCGGGCCTCGCCGGCGGCAAGTTCGTCGGCGCGTTCCGGTCGAGCGGGCTGCTCGTCCCGGTGTGGGAGCTGGCGCGCGGGACGGAGGCGGACGAGCTCGAGGGCCCGGTCGCCGAGCTCGACGCGCTCCTCACCGAGGCGCTCGCCGTCACGGAGCCGCTCGACGCGAACGAGCGCCGGGCGCGGGCGGGGATCGTGTCGCGCCAGGTGACCCTGCGCTGACGCCGACCGGCCGGCCGACGGCCCGACGAGCAGCCCGCCGACGCCCCTGTCGGCGGGCTGTCGCGTCGAGTAGGATCCGGGGGACCTGGGAACGCAGCCCGGTCGTCCTGCGAAGATCCCGAGCGGATCTGCTGGTGGAACGACGACACTTCTGCGGCCAACTCTTTGCACTACTAGGCTGGACGGCGTGAACGCGGACCATCGGTCGACTGAGTCGGGGAACAACACGGGCAGTGCACCTGCACCTGCACCTGCCGCTGCGGGCTCGGCGAGCACGCCGCCGCCGACGTACCTCTCGGCGTCCGGCACGCGAGCACGCACCCCGCGCCCGACGGTCGGCGACGGCCGGACCGGCCGCGCGGTGCGCCAGCGCGTCGCCGTGATCGTCCCGGCGAAGGACGAGTCCCGGCGCATCGCCGCGACGGTCCGCGCGGCCAAGGCGATCCCGCACGTCGACCTCGTGCTCGTCGTGGACGACGGGAGCGAGGACGACACCCAGCACGTCGCGCGCGAGGCGGGGGCCGTCGTCGTGCGCCACTCGCACAACCGCGGCAAGGCCGCGGCCATGGAGACCGGCGCGGCCGTCGTCGCGATGCGCGACGCCGCCGACCGCCCCCCGCGACTCCTGCTCTTCATCGACGGCGACCTCGGCGAGACCGCCGTGAACACCGCGCCGCTCGTCGCGCCCGTGCTCGACGGGTACGCGGACCTCGCGATCGCGCTGCTCCCGCCGCAACCGGGCGCGGGCGGCCGGGGGATCGTCGTCGGGGCAGCGCGCCGCGCGATCCAGTCGCTCACGGGGTGGACCCCGACGCAGCCGCTCTCGGGCATGCGCTGCCTCACGCGCGAGGCGTTCGAGGCCGCGACCCCGCTCGCACGCGGCTGGGGCGTGGAGACCGGCATGACGATCGACCTGCTCCGCAAGGGGTACGTCGCCGTCGAGGTGCCGTGCGACCTGCGGCACCGCGCCTCGTCCAACGACCTCAAGGGCCAGCTCCACCGGGCCGCGCAGTACCGCGACGTGCTCCTGGCCGTGAACGCGCGCAAGATGCGCTCCGCGGTCGACCGGGTGCGGGCCGCCGACCAGCACTGACGTCCCGCGGGTGGCGAACGTCTCCCGGGGATCCCACCCTGGGTGGACGGGCACCGTGCCGTGCCCGGTGGCCCGCGTCCGCGCGAGGCCGGACCGACGACGACGGGGGCATCGCCATGTGCACGGGGATCAGGTTCTCGGACGGCCGGGGGAGCGTCTACCTCGCGCGGAACCTCGACTGGACGAGCGGGTACGGGCAGCGGGTGGTGCTGACGCCCACCGGGTACGCGCCGAGGTCGCCGTTCGGCGCGGTGCCCGGCATCCGCCACGCGACGCTCGGCATGGGCATCGTGGCGGAGGGGACGCCGCTCTACTTCGACTGCGGCAACGACGCGGGCCTCGCCGTCGCGGGGCTCAACTTCCCGGGGTACGCGGCCTACGCCCCCGGCCCGGTCGACGGCGCGGTCAACGTCGCCGCCTACGAGCTCCCGCTGTGGGTGTGCTCGCAGTTCGCGACGGTGGACGAGGTGGAGGCCGCGCTCCAGGACGTCGTGGTCGTCGACCGGCCGATCAACGAGACCTACCCGAGCTCGATGCTCCACTGGATCGTCGCCGACGCGACGCGCGCCGTCGTCGTGGAGCACACGGCGGACGGCATGCACGTGTTCCACGACGACGTCGACGTGCTCACCAACCAGCCCGGGTTCGGGTGGCACCACGAGAACCTGCGCAACTATCTCAACGCCTCGCCCGACTTCCCCGGGGACACGGAGCTGGGCGGGGCGGTCCTCACCCCGTTCGGCTCGGGCTCGCACATGCGCGGCATCCCGGGGGACTACTACTCGCCGTCGCGGTTCGTCCGCGCCGCCTACGTCAACGCCCACTACCCGACCCAGGAGAGCGAGGAGCAGAACGTCAGCCGCGCCTTCCACACGCTGCAGCAGGTCGCGATGGTCGAGGGGAGCGCCGTGATGGCGTCGGGCGAGTCCGAGATCACCGTCTACACGGGACTCTTCTCCTCGCGCACGTCGACCTACTACTGGAACACCTACGAGGACCCGGCCGTACAGAGCGTCGCGATGGCCGACCTCGCGGTGGGCGGCACCGAGCTCGTCCTCGCGTAGCCAGGCTCAGGGCGTCGCGCTCCCCACCCGCGAGGCGGTGCCCTCCGACGCCGTCCCCGCCGCGTCCGGCGCGACGCTCGGGGTGTCCTCCCGCGCATCCGGCTCGTCGTCGGTCCCGGTGCCGTCGCCGACGGCGTGCAGCGCCGCGACGGTGAGCAGCGGGACCGCCGGGATGAGCGCGACGAGCGCGATGCGCACGCCGAAGTCGTTGACCAGCGACCCGGCGACGCACACGATCCACAGGGCGAGCACGGTCGGGCGCACGAGCGGCCACGCGGCCTCGGTGCGGGCGAACCACGCCGGCGTGAACCGCCGCGGCCAGAACAGCACCAGCGCCGCCGCGACGAGGACCAGGATCGTCAGCCACACGGGCACGCCGCCCAGCACGGAGCGGGCCGCGTAGCCCGCCTTGCGCAGCAGCGTCTCCCAGGCCGAGCCGTCCACGACCTCGCCGACGAACCGGCCGAGGTGCGAGCGCTCGTCGGCCGGGCGTAGCCAGTCGAGCACGCCGACGGCGGCGACGAGCCCGACGCCCGCTGCCGCGACGAGCAGGAAGCGCCGCCACGTGACGCGCGCCCCCGAGGCGGCGAGCCCCAGGACCGCGAACGCCGGGACCACCACGAGCCCGCCACCGAGGTCGGCGCCGAGCGTCGGCCACACGTCCACGACCATCGTCACGACGCCGATGACGCCCACGACCGTCGCGGCGACGTACCGGTGCCCGCGGGCGACGAGCCACTGGGCGAGCGCCGCGGCCAGCACGAGCGCCGCGACCGCGTATACGGAGAACGTCGGGTTGCCGAACCCGTAGAACCGCGCGCCGAACGTCGGCGCGGAGCCGAGCGGGCTGGCGCGGTTGAGCGGCGTCCCGACGAGCGCGTCGAGCGTGAGCACGGCGAACGTGATGCCCGCGACGATCCCCGGCCCGAGCCACACCGGGCGGCGCGGGGCGAGCGCCCCCAGGCCCGCGACCGCCGCCGTCGCGAGCACCGTCGACACGACGATCGCGAGCATCTGGTTCCCGAACCGCCACCAGCCCGTGAGCGACACGAGGAAGGCCGCGGTCGGGACGGCTGCCACGACGAGCGCGGCGCCCCGGGCGACGTGCGCGGCGCGGGCCCAGCGGACCCGGGCGCGGTCGCCGGCCGCGCGCGCGGCCCGCGGCGCGAGCAGCAGGCAGAGCCCGGCGATCACGAGGCCTGCGTAGAGCGGCACGTCGACGAACGCGGTGTAGACCGCGCGGCGCACGTGGTCGAGCGTCGTGAGGTCGGCGAGGGCGTCCGCGGTCGAGGTCGCGTCCGGGGGCCGCGGCGAGCCCCAGGCGAGCGGCGTGTCCTGGATGCGGGCGGGGATCGTGGTGCCCGCGGCGTCGAGCACGGTCGCCGGGACGTCGAGGACGCGCGCGACGCCGTCCGTCCGCGTCGCGGCGCTGGTCAGGTAGCGCGCCTGCTCGGGTCCGTCGAACGACGGCCGCACGAGCGTCGCGCCGAGCGCCGGCCGGGTGCCGGGCGTCCCGGCGACGTCGACGACGAGCACGGTCGTCCCCGTCGGGGCGGCGTCGAGCACCGCGCCGACGGTGGCGTCCACGGCCGCGAGCCGGTCCGCCCGCAGGGAAGCCCGTAGCGCGGCGCGCTCCTCGGCCGGGAGGTCGGGGTCGACGGCCGGTGCCGTCGCGTCGCCCGCGTCGACGACGGTGACGGGGCACGAGAACGCGTCGCTCCCTGGCGACGTCGCGGACGCGAGCTCTCGGTAGCGCGCCACCTCCCCCTGGGAGTCCGCGAGGGCGAGCGCCGCCCCGGGCCCCACGGCGGTCGCGCACACGGCCGCCGTGCCGCCGGCGGAGCCGTCGCCGCCGAGCGCGTCGCCCAGGACGCCCAGGCGCGCCTGGTACCCGGAACCCCGCTGGAGCGCGACGAGGTCGTCCCACCCGTCGATGCGGGCGCCGCCGGCGATGCCGTCCGAGGCTCCGTCCGGGGTGGCGACGGGCTGCGGCGTCGGGCACGCCCACGAGCCGTCCGGGGCGCGCTCGGTCGCGACGTCGGCGAGCTGCCCGGCGGAGAGGGCGAGCCACCCGCCCACCGTGCACCGGCTCGCCGCGCCCGTGGGCTGGGCGACGCCGCCGGCGCCGGCGCCGTCCGTGAGCAGCGCGTGCAGCGTCGGCGTGGTGGCCGCCGTGACGTCGCTCCACGCCACGCCCGTCGTCCCGACGACGACGAGCGGGCGGTCGGTGGCGATGGCGTCGGACCGGGTGACCGACGCCTCGCCGCCGGCCCGCGACGCCGCCGACGCGGGCCGCTGGTCCGTCGAGCCGAGCACGGTCGACGTGAGCAGGACGACGAGCAGGAGCCCGCCGCCCACGGTGAGCAGCATCGTGGGCATGCGCCGGATCCCCGGCTCAGGGACGGCGGCCGCCGCGCGCCTCGGCGCCGCGTCGGCGAGGAAACCGGGCACGACCATCGCCGTCGCGACGACGACGACCATGACGCCGATGATGACGCCCGAGTCGTTGAGCACGGAGCCGACGCCCGCGACGACGACGAGCGCGACGACGAGGTCGTGCAGCAGCGGCCAGCGCTCGTAGGCGCGCGCGACCTCGGGCAGGCGGAAGCGCTCGGGACGCAGCGCGGCGACGGCCACGAGCACGACGAGCACCGCGGCGACCGCACCGGCCGGTTGCGCGACGGTCTGCCACGCGCCCACGGCCTTGCGCCCGATCACCTCGAGCGCGGCGCCGTCGACGACGGTCTGCACGAACCCGCCGAGGTGGGAGCTGCCGCCCGGCAGGAGCCAGTCGACGACGGCGACGACCGCGACCACGAGCACGGTGGCCCCCGCGACGACCAGCGCGCGCAGCCACGTGATCCGCACCCGCCCGACGAGCAGCGCGAGGACGGCGAACGCGGGCACGAGCGCGAGGATGCCGCCGAAGTCGGCGCCGAACGCGGGCCAGCCGTCGACGACGACCGTCACCGCCCCGACCGCGACGACGAGCCAGGCCGCCAGCCGGCGTCGCCCCCGGACCAGCGCCGTGGACGCCAGGCCGCCCGCGAGCACGAGGCCCGCGACCGCGTACACCGCGAACGTCACGTTGTTGAAGCCGTAGAAGCGCGTGAAGCCTGCGACGGCGGACGTGCCGAGCAGGGACGCCTGCTGGAGCGTCGTGCCCGTCGCGCCGTCCACGGTGAGGACGAGCCACGTGACGCCGGCGAGCGCCGTCGGCAGCGCCCACGGGCGGCGCGGGAGGAGGCGCGACACGACCCAGGCCACGAGCGCGACGGCGACGGCGCTCACCGCGAGCGCGAGAGTGAGCGCCGGAGCGGGCGCGCTCCACACCCACCACCGTGACAGGCTCGCGAGCGAGGCCGCGACGGGGGCCGCGGCGGCGACCATGAGCACCGCGGACAGGACGCGGGTCCCTGCGCGCCCGGGCCGTGGCGGCAGGCCGCGGCGCGCGGCGGACCGCCGCGCCCACAGGGTCCCGCCGAGCGCGAGCACGAGGGTCGCCACGAGCAGCCCGACGAGCACGGGGTAGAGCGTGGGGATCGTGCTCGTCAGCACGTTGAGGTACTGGCGGTTCTCGACCGTGCGCGCGACGTCCATGCGCCGGACCTCGCCCAGCGAGAGGGGCGCGCCGTCGAGCCCCTCGGTGCTGCCGCCGGCCTGCTCGACGACCGTCGCCGTGAGGTCGACGAGCTGGACGATGCCGTCCTGCTGCGTGCTCGGGGAGTGCAGCCAGCGCCGTGTGGGCTCGCCCTTGCGCCAGTCGACGACGACCGGGAGCCCCGGCTCGCCGACGGGCCCCGCGGGCACGCCCGCCACGAGCACGCGCGTCCCGCGGTCGACCTCGTCCATGACGCGGGAGAGCGCCTCGTCGAGCGCGTCGAGGCTCTGGCCCCGTCCGGACGAGGAGTCGACGATCTCGCCCTGGTCGACCACCGTGACGTCGCACGCGTCGAGCCCGCCCTCGGGCAGCGCGGCGAGCGCGGACGCGTACCGCTCGACGTGCCCGGTCGCGTCGGCGAGCATGACGGCCGCGCCCGGGCCGACCGCCGTCGTGCACACGCCGGTCTCGGCGAGCCGGGCCGCCGCGGTCCCGGGCGCGTGGTGCGTCGTCGGGGCGGTCGCCTCCTCCTCGGACGGCGCGGTGAGCGTCGCCCACCCGGGGACGTCGGCGGGCTGCGCCTCGAGCGTCGTCGCCCCCGACGCCGTCGTGGCGGGGGCGGGCAGCGGCGGGCAGCCGGTGGTGGGCGGCTCGGCGTCGGCGGGCGGCGTCGCCGTCGGCTCCTCGGCTGCCGGCTGGGAGGACGTCACCATCTGCCCGGCGGACAGGGTGAGCCACGCGTCCGTCGCGCACGTCGTCCGCCCGACGCCGAGCGACGCGACCGAGCCGGTCCGGATCATCGACCACAGCGTGGGCGTCGCGGTGGGCGAGACGTCGCTCCAGTAGAGCCCCGCCACGGCGACCAGCACGACCGGCCGCGGGTCGTGCGTCGGGACGGGAGAGCCGCCCGCGATCGTCGTGCCCGCCGTCGTGCCCGACGGCGCCGCGGCCGCGGAGGGCGCGGCGACGGCCCCGAGCGCGGTGAGCAGGGTGAGCGCGACGGCCGTCGCCAGCGCCGTCGCACGGGTGCCCCGGCGCCCCCAGCGACGAGCGGGGAGCGTGCGGGCAGGGGGGAGCGCGGCGGCCGGGAACGTCACCGGACCAGCCTACGGGGGCGCCTCGCGCCCGGACCGGGCCGACGAGCGGCGTCGTCGCAGGTCCGCGCGGGACGCTCACGCGCCCTCCACGCCCCTCGCGCGGGGCGCCCACAGCGAGCGCCAGGTTCGGCGATCGCGGTCCTCGTCAGGCGGTGCGGACCACGAGTGCGCCGGGGTCGACGCGCGCCTCGATCTCGACGGCGAGGCCGAGCACGTCGCCGTCGACCTGGGCCTGCTCGCCGCCCTCCACGCGCACGCGGACGCGCCGGGCGCGCGCGTGGTCGATGCGTCCGATCTTGGCGGGCAGGTCGTTGCGCACGCCGAGGCCCTGCATGACCACCTCCCCGAACAGCTGTGCCCAGCCGACGACCCCGCCGCGCGTGTCGATCGCGGCGATGTCCAGGATCCCGTCGTCGATCACCGCGTCGGGCAGGAGCGTCAGGCCCCCGGGGAGGCGGCCGCAGTTGCCGATGAGGAGCGAGCGCAGCCGCGCGTCGACGGGCGGCGTGTCGTCGAGCTGGAGGCGCGCGCGCATGCGGCGCCCGTGCAGGTGCCGGATGCCCGCGACGAAGTAGGCGACCCAGCCCACCTTCGCCTTGAGGTCGTCGTCGGTGTCGGCGACCATCGCGGCGTCGAACCCGAGGCCGGCGATGACGAGGAAGATGTGCTCCTTGTCGGTGTCCCGGGCGGGGTCCGGCGCCGTCCCCGGCTCGTCCCCCTCGGCGGGGGTGACGTCGGCGTAGCGCAGGACCTTGACCCAGCCCACGTCGACCGGCCGGTCGGACCCCGCGATCACGACGGCCAGCGCGGCGCGCGCGTCGCCCACCGGCAGGTCGAGGTTGCGCGCGAGGAGGTTGCCGGTGCCCACCGGGACCAGGCCCATGGTGCGGCCGCTGCCGACCATGCCCTCGGCGACCGCGCGGACCGTGCCGTCCCCGCCCACGGCGACGACGACGTCCGCGCCCCGTGCGAGCGCGGCGCGGGTTTGCCCGACGCCCGGGTCCTCGACCGTCGTCTCGAACCACAGCGGGTCAGGCAGCGCGGCGTCCGCGAAGGCGGCGCGCACGAGCGCCTCCAGGCCCACGACGTCGGGCTTCGACGGGTTGGCGACGAACGCGACGAGCTCGCGCGGGTCGTCCTCGACGGGGGGCTCCTCGACGGGAGGCGCGTCGTCGCCGTGGGCGCGGCGCTGCCGGGTCTGCTGCGCGCGCAGGCCCAGCGCGACGACGAGTGCCACGACCGCGACGGCGAGCGCCGCGATCGCGAGCCAGAGCGTCCAGGACATGGCGACACCGTAGCGGGGCCGGGGCGGGAAAGGACTGCGACCGGGCGGCGCGCAGTTCGTTAGGCTGCTGGCGTGATCGACCTCCGCCTCCTGCGCGACAACCCCGACATCGTCCGTGCCAGCCAGGTCACCCGTGGTGACGACCCTGCGCTGGTGGACGCCGCCCTCGACGCCGACGCGCGCCACCGCGCCGCGCTGAGCGAGTTCGAGAGCCTGCGCGCCGAGCAGAAGTCCCTCGGCAAGCAGGTCGCCCAGGCACAGGGGGAGGAGAAGCAGGAGCTGCTCGCGCGCACCAAGCAGCTCGCGGCCGACGTCAAGGCGCGCCAGGCCGACGCGGACGCCGCGGCGGAGGAGCTGCGCGGGCTGCTCTACCGCATCTCGAACGTCGTCGCGGGCGCGCCGGCGGGCGGCGAGGACGACTACGTCGTGCTGCGCGAGGAGGGCACGATCCGCGACTTCGCCGCGGAGGGCTTCACGCCGCGCGACCACCTCGACCTCGGCGAGGGCCTGCGCGCGATCGACACCGAGCGCGGCGCGAAGGTGTCGGGCGCGCGGTTCTACTACCTCACGGGCGTAGGCGCGCGCCTCGAGCTCGCGCTGCTCAACGCCGCGATGGACACGGCGGTCGCTGCCGGGTTCACGCCCGTCATCACGCCGACGCTCGTGCGGCCCGAGGTCATGCAGGGCACCGGGTTCCTCGGCGCCCACGCGGACGAGATCTACCGCCTCGAGAAGGACGACCTCTACCTCGTCGGGACGAGCGAGGTGGCGCTCGCGGGCTACCACGCGAACGAGATCGTCGACCTGTCGGCCGGGCCGCTGCGCTACGCCGGCTGGAGCGCGTGCTACCGCCGCGAGGCCGGCTCGCACGGCAAGGACGTGCGTGGCATCATCCGCGTGCACCAGTTCCACAAGGTCGAGATGTTCTCCTACTGCGACCCGGCCGACGCCGAGGCGGAGCACCAGCGCCTGCTCGGCTGGGAGGAGCAGATGCTGCGCCTCGTCGACCTGCCGTACCGCGTCATCGACACCGCTGCGGGCGACCTCGGGTCGAGCGCCGCGCGCAAGTTCGACTGCGAGGCGTGGCTGCCCACGCAGCAGCGCTACCTGGAGCTCACGTCGACGTCGAACTGCACGACGTTCCAGGCGCGCCGCCTCAACGTGCGGGAGCGCGTCGAGGTCGACGGCAAGAACGAGACGCGCACCGTCGCGACGCTCAACGGCACGCTCGGCACGACGCGCTGGATCGTCGCGATCCTCGAGAACCACCAGCAGGCCGACGGCTCGGTCCGCGTGCCGGAGGGCCTGCGCCCGTACCTCGGGGGCCTCGAGGTGCTCGAGCCGGTGGTGGCGTGACGGGTCCCCTCGTCCCGGACGACGCGTCCGGGCCGATGCTCGTGGCGCTCGACATCGACGGCACCCTCATGTCGTACGACCAGGAGCTGTCGGAGGACGTGCGCGACGCCGTCGCCGACCTGCGCGCGGCGGGCCACCACGTGGTGCTCGCGTCCGGGCGCTCGCTCATCGCGATGACGCCCGTCGCGGAGATCCTGGGGATCGACCGCGGCTGGGTCGTCGCGTCGAACGGCGCGGTGACGGCGCGGCTCGACCCCGAGGAGCCGGAGGGGTACGTGCTGGAGGACGTCGTGACGTTCGACCCGGGCCCGGCCCTGCGGCTCCTGCGCGAGCACCTGCCCGACGCGCGGTACGCCGTCGAGGACGTGGGCGTCGGGTTCCGCATGAACGAGCTCTTCCCCGACGGCGAGCTCGACGGCGTGCACCGCGTCGTCGAGTTCGACGAGCTGTGGTCGGGGGAGGTCACGCGCGTCATCGTCCGGTCGCCGGGGTCCACGAGCGAGCAGTTCCACGAGCTCGTCGAGCGCCTCGGCCTGGACGACGTGACGTACGCCGTCGGCTGGACGGCGTGGATGGACATCGCGCCGCTGGGCGTCACGAAGGCGACCGGGCTCGAGCTGGTGCGGCGCGCGCTGCACGTCCAGCCCCACCGGACCGTCGCGGTCGGCGACGGGCGCAACGACGTCGAGATGCTCCGCTGGGCGGCGCACGGCGTCGCGATGGGCCACGCGGACGCCGTCGTGCAGGCCGCCGCGGACGAGGTCACCGGCTCGATCGAGGACGACGGCGCGGCCCACGTCCTGCGCAGCCTCCTGCCCTGACCGCGAGGTAGAACCGCAGGACGCGAGATAGAGCTCGCGGGGTTCTACGTCGCGACCTGCAGTTCTACCTCGACGGGATGGGTAGCGTCTGCTGACATGACGTCCGACGCCAAGACCGTCTGTGTCCGCCGTGCGCGGGCGGACGACGCCGGGGCGGTCTGGCCGCTCGTCGTCGACTTCGCGACGTCGTACGTCCCTGAGCGTTGCGCCTTCGACGTGTCGTTCGCGCTGCTCCTCGCCGACCCGCACGCGCTGGTGCTCGTCGCGCAGGCGCGGGAGGACGTCGTCGGTCACCTCGTGGCGCACCGCCATGCGACGCTCTTCGCCAACGCGCCCGTGGCGTGGGTCGAGGAGGTCATGGTCGACGCCGACGCCCGCCGTCGCGGGGTAGGCGGCCTGCTCATGGACGCGGCCGAGCGGTGGGCCGAGGACGCGGGTGCCGCGTACGTCGCGCTGGCCACCCGGCGGGCCGCCGGGTTCTACGCGAGGCTCGGGTTCGAGGAGTCGGCGACATTCTTCCGCAAGCGCCTCCGGAAACCCTGAGGATCTCGTGCGCGAGGGTGTCGAGAACCGCTATCAGGTTCCGTCCCGGTGTGCGGCGACGGCTCGGTGGCTCTCCGGGCTCAGGGGCGGAAGACCTCCTCGATGCGGCAGCCGAACACCTCGGCGATGCGGAACGCGAGCGGCAGCGACGGGTCGAAGCGGCCGCGTTCGATCGAGATCACGGTCTGTCGCGAGACCCCGAGACGGCTGGCGAGCTCGGCCTGCGACCAGCCGAGCCCGGCGCGGCGGGCTGCCATGTCGTTGTCCACGGGCGCCCTACGACTCGCGCCGGGAGACGACGGCGTGCCGGACGACGAAGTCGACCATCGCGACCAGCACGACCACCGCGAGGACGAAGGAGACGCTCAGCTCCAGCCCGGTGAGACTGACCGCGGTGAGCGCGAGCCCGGCGACGACGAGCACGTCCCAGAACGCGCCGGCCGCCGCCCGCTCCGTCCAGCGCCGCTCGACGTTCTCCTCGGCGTGCGGCTCGGGCGTGCTCGTGCGCGGCCGGACGACGAGGAACCAGCCGAGCGCGGCGGCGGGCGGCAGGACGCACACCGTGAAGACAGCCGCGACGAGCCAGAAGTCCTCGCGCCGGAACAGGCCGGCGGCGACGCCGACCGACGCCGCGACGGCGAGCGCGACCAGCACGGCCCCTGCCCAGGCCCACCAGGGAGCGGCGCGGTCGCCGAGCACGTGCTCGTGGTCTTGCAGCCTGCCGTCGTCGGCCGGGACGGGTGCGTCGCTCACGGGTATCTCCTCATGCGTAAAGCGTGCTTGACAGGTCGAGCCAACCAGCGTCGGCGCACGCTGTCAAGCGTGCTTGACATGGGAGAGGTTCAGTCCCGCGGCTCGCGCGCGGTGAGGACGACCGGGCCGTCGGGCGTGATCGCGACGGTGTGCTCGCTGTGCGCGCCGCGCGACCCGTCGGCCGAGCGCAGGGTCCAGCCGTCGGGGTCGGTGTAGATCTCGTCCGTGGTCTCGAGGAACCAGGGCTCGATCGCGATGACGAGGCCCGGCTTGAGCGGGAACCCGCGCTTGCGGCGGCCGTCGTTGGGGATGTGGGGCTCGCCGTGCATCGTGCGGCCCACTCCGTGCCCGCCGAAGTCGGTGTTCACCGAGTACCCCGCGGCGTGCGCGACGTCCGCGATGGCGGCCGAGATGTCGCCGACCTTCTTGCCCGGCTGCGCGGCGGCGATGCCGGCCTCGAGCGCGCGCTCGGTCGTCTGGATGAGCTTCGCGTCGGCCTCGCCGAGCGCACCCGCGCGCGGCGTCCCGACGACGAACGACAGCGCCGAGTCCGCGACCCACCCGTCGACCGACGCGGCGAAGTCGATGCTCAGCAGGTCGCCGTCGCGCAGCGCGTAGTCGTGGGGGAGGCCGTGCAGGACGGCGTCGTTGACGGACGTGCAGATCACCTTGCCGAACGGGCTCGCGCCGAACGACGGGTGGTAGTCGATGTAGCAGGACTCGGCCCCGCGGTCGCGGATCATCTTGTGCGCGACCTCGTCGAGCTCGAGCAGGTTCGTCCCGACCTTGGTGGCGGCGCGCACCGTGGTGAGGACGTCGGCGACGAACCGCCCCGCGGGTCGCATCTGGTCGATCTCCCGCGGGGTCCTCAGCTCGATCATCGTGGTCCTTCCGGTTCGCAGGTGGGGTGCCCGACGGCGGCGCGGCCGGCTCGAGCGGTGCCGAGCGGTGCCGCGGGACGGGCCTTCCCACGATATCGGTCACCGTGCCGCGGTGCGGCGGCGGGCGAGGCGCGGGCACGCCGGGCGGGGGCGCAAGCGCTTGCATCGATCTGCTCACGATGCGGCACGGCGCCTCGCCACCCGGCGTCCCGGCGTGGCAGCATCACCCGTCGTGGCAGGTATCGACGACGTAGCCCAGGCCGCCGGCGTGTCCACGGCGACCGTCTCGCGCGCCCTGCGCGGCCTGCCCAACGTCTCGGAGGCGACGCGCCTGCGGGTGCTCGCGGAGGCGGCACGGCTCGGCTACGTGCCCACGCCGTCGGCGGCGTCGCTGGCCACCGGCCGCACCCGCACGATCGGCGTGCTCACCCCGTGGGTCAACCGGTGGTTCTTCGCCAACGTCATCGAGGGCGCCGAGCGCGCGCTGCGGGACCTCGGCTACGACGTCCTGCTGTACACGTTCGACGTGCGCCGGACGTCGTCGCGCCGCCGGGTCGACCCGAGCGTGCTGCGTCACCGCGTGGACGGGACGCTCGTCGTCGGCCTGCCGCTCGACGACGACGAGGTGCGCTCGCTCGTCGGGCTCGCCCGGCCGCTCGCGTTCGTCGGGTCGGGGCCGGCCGACCAGGTGACGGTCCGGCTCGACGACGTCGCGACGGGCCGGGCCGCCACACGACACCTGCTCGAGCTCGGGCACCGGGTCATCGGCCACGTCACCGGGGTGCCCGACCTCGTGTCGTCGTGGTCGCCGCCCGTCGAGCGGGCACGGGGCTACGTCCGCGCGCTGGAGGAGGCGGGGATCGTCGTCGAGCCGGACCTCGAGGTGAACGGCGACTTCGACGTCGCGGGAGGGCGCGAGTCCACGGCGGAGCTCCTGCGCCGCCGGCCCGACGTGACCGCCGTCTTCGCGGCGTCGGACGAGATGGCCATGGGCGCGATCCTCGCGGCGCGAGACCTCGGGCTGCGGGTGCCGGAGGACCTGTCCGTCGTCGGGGTGGACGGTCACGACCTCGGGGAGCTCGTCGGCCTGACGACGATCGCCCAGGACGCGTACCAGCAAGGCTTCGACGCGGCACTCCTCCTGCTCGAGATGATCAACGGCGCCCCGGTACCAGAGAGCCTCACCTATCCGACCGAGCTGGTGCGCCGCGGCTCGACGGCGCCGCCGGGCGCCGGAGGCTGAGGTCCCGCGTCTCGCCGCGCGCTCGACGACCCCGCGTGGGAGCGTGGCCAGGAGAGGAGGGGCGAGAGAGCGCGCACCCGGCGCACGTGACGGAATCGTTACGCAAACTCGCCTCCCCTGTGCTTGCGGCAGCGGGATGCAACCGCTTGCATGGTGCCTAGGGCGAGAGCGCACCCGCGCTCGCGACGTCGCGATGCGCCCGGTCCTCACCGGACCGGGGTGACGGCGTCCGTACCCACGACGAGGTGGAGGCTGACATGACCAGGACCACGAGGACCAGCGCGGCGCGTCGCCGCACGCTGGTGGTCGCCGCCGGCGGCGCGAGCCTCGCGCTCGTGCTCGCGGCGTGCAGCGGCGGTGGCGGCGGCGGGGGCGACGACGAGTCGCCGAGCGCCGAGGTGGACTGCGCCGACTACGAGCAGTACGGGGACCTGTCCGGCAAGACGGTGTCGGTGTACGCGACGATCGTCGACACCGAGGCGGAGCAGCAGCAGGCGTCGTACGAGCCGTTCGAGGAGTGCACGGGCGCCACGATCGAGTACGAGGGCTCCAAGGAGTTCGAGGCGCAGCTCCCCGTCCGCATCCAGTCGGGCAGCGCGCCCGACATCGCGTACCTGCCGCAGCCGGGCCTGCTCCGCCGGATCGTCGCGGACTTCCCCGACGCGATCCAGCCGGTCGGCGAGGACGCCGCGGCGAACGTGGACCAGTACTACACCGAGTCCTGGAAGGACTACGGCACCGTCGACGGGACGCTCTACGCGACCCCGCTCGGCGCCAACGTGAAGTCGTTCGTCTGGTACTCGCCGTCGATGTTCGAGGACGCGGGGTACGAGGTCCCCACCACGTGGGACGAGCTCATGGAGCTCTCGGACCAGATCGTCGCGGACAACCCCGGCGGCGACATCAAGCCGTGGTGCGCCGGCATCGCGTCCGGCGAGGCGACCGGCTGGCCGGCCACCGACTGGATGGAGGACGTCGTCCTGCGCACCGCGGGTCCCGAGGTCTACGACCAGTGGGTCAACCACGAGATCCCGTTCAACGACCCGCAGATCGCCACGGCGCTCGCCACGGTCGGCGACGTGCTGAAGAACGAGGAGTTCGTCAACGGCGGCCTCGGCGACGTGAGCACCATCGCGACGACCGAGTTCACCGAGGGCGGCTACCCGATCATCGACGGCCTGTGCTACATGCACCGCCAGGCGACGTTCTACCAGGCCAACTGGACGACCCTGGACCCCGACCTGGTGGTCGCGCCCGACGGTGACGTGTGGGCCTTCTACCTCCCGGGCGAGACCGCGGAGGACAAGCCGCTGCTCGGTGGCGGCGAGTTCGTCGCCGCGTTCACCGACCGTCCCGAGGTCCAGGCGTTCCACGCCTACCTGTCGAGCCCGGAGTGGTCCAATGCCAAGGCGAGCGTGACCCCGCAGGGCTGGATCAGCGCCAACAACGGCCTCGACCCCGAGCTGCTGCAGTCGCCCATGGACCAGCAGGCGTACGAGCTGCTCACGGACGAGAGCTACACGTTCCGCTTCGACGGGTCGGACATGATGCCCGCCGCCGTCGGCGCCGGCTCCTTCTGGACCGAGATGACCGAGTGGATCGCGAGCGACAAGTCCGACGAGGCCGTCCTCGACGCCATCGAGGCGTCCTGGCCGACGTCCTGACCCGCGGGTGACCCGGGGCCCGATCGCGCGGCACGTGCCGCGAGCCGGGCCCCGGGTCCACGCGTCGACCCCGGGGGCGGGTCGTCCGGGGGGCCGATCCCCGGGCGGCCCGTCCCCGGGCCGTCCCCGCTGAAACACCACGTCGTCGCCCGGCCGCCGCCGGCCACCTCAGGAGCTCTCACATGGACTGGTTGCTCGAACCCGCCGGGACGGGGGGCAAGCTCGCGGTGATGCTCGTCGCGATCCTGCTCTTCGTCGTCGTCATGGGCCTGATCCTCTTCCTCGTCGACCGGCCGCGGCGCGTGCCGGGCTGGGTCGTCGCGCTCGCCTTCGCCGGGCCCGCGATCGTCATGCTCGCGTTCGGCCTGCTCTACCCGGGCCTGCGCACGATCCGGGACTCGTTCTACAACCGCACGGGCTCCGCGTTCGTCGGTCTCGACAACTACGTCACGGCCTTCACGCGCGACGAGTTCCAGATCGTCCTGCGCAACACGGCGATCTGGGTCATCGTCGTCCCGCTCGTCTCGACGTTCCTCGGCCTCGTCTACGCGGTCGTCGTCGACCGGTCGCGCTTCGAGAAGTTCGCGAAGACCCTCATCTTCCTGCCGATGGCGATCTCCATGGTCGGCGCGGGCATCATCTGGAAGTTCATGTACGAGTACAAGCCGGCGAGCCAGCCGCAGATCGGCCTGTTCAACCAGGTCCTCGTCTGGCTGGGGCTCGAGCCGCAGCAGTTCCTGCTCAGCGCGCCGGCGAACACGTTCTTCCTCATCCTCGTCATGATCTGGATCCAGGCCGGGTTCGCGATGACGATCCTCGCGGCCGCGATCCGGGCGATCCCGGACGACATCGTCGAGGCAGCCCGCCTCGACGGCGTCGGCGGCATGCGGATGTTCCGCTACATCACGGTCCCGAGCATCCGCCCCGCGCTCGTGGTCGTCCTCACGACGATCGCGATCGGCACGCTCAAGGTCTTCGACATCGTCCGCACCATGACCGGTGGTCGCTTCGAGACGTCGGTCGTCGCCAACGAGTTCTACACGCAAGCGCTGCGGCAGGGCGAGCAGGGGCTCGGGGCCGCGCTCGCGGTCATCCTGTTCGTCCTGGTCATCCCAATCATCGTGTACAACGTGCGGCAGCTGAAGCAGGCGGAGGAGATCCGATGAGCACCCCACTGTCTGCCTCCGTCCCGGACGCCCCGCTCGTCGACGAGACCGCCGAGGAGGGCAGCGGCAAGGGCATCGTCGCGGGCCTCGACGAGCGCGCCGGAAAGGTGCGCCGCAGGGTCTCGTCCCGACCGGCGTCGATCATCGCGATCGTCCTCGCCGTCCTGTGGACCATCCCGACGTTCGGTCTCCTCGTCACCTCGTTCCGCCCGCCGCGCGAGATCCGGCGGTCGGGCTGGTGGGAGGCGTTCGCCAACCCCGAGTTCACGATCGACAACTACACCGACGCCCTCTTCGGCGGGTCGACCAGCTTCGCGACCTACTTCATCAACTCCCTGGTCATCACGCTGCCCGCGGTGATCATCCCCATCACGCTCGCGTCGCTCGCGGCGTACGCGTTCGCGTGGGTGGACTTCAAGGGACGCAACCTGCTGTTCGTCGCCGTGTTCGCGCTCCAGATCGTGCCCATCCAGGTCACGCTCGTCCCGCTGCTCACGCAGTACGTCGACTGGGGGATCGACGGGTCGTTCTGGCCGGTGTGGCTGTCGCACTCGATCTTCGCCCTGCCGCTCGCGATCTTCCTCCTGCACAACTTCATGAAGGACATCCCGCGCGAGCTCGTCGAGGCGGCCCGCGTCGACGGCGCCGGGCACGTGAAGATCTTCTTCCAGGTGCTCATGCCGCTGCTCGTGCCCGCGATCGCGGCCTTCGGGATCTTCCAGTTCCTCTGGGTCTGGAACGACCTGCTCGTCGCCCTGACGTTCGCGTCCGGCCAGGACACCGCGCCCATCACCGTGCGCCTCGCCGAGCTGTCCGGCTCGCGCGGCGCGAGCTGGCACCTGCTGCCCGCGGGCGCGTTCATCTCGATGGTCGTCCCGGTCATCGTGTTCCTCGCGCTCCAGCGGTACTTCGTGCGCGGCCTCCTCGCGGGTTCGGTCAAGGGCTGACGCACTCCTCGAGCATGCGGTCGCGGCCCGTCGGTCCTGTGTGACGGGCCGCAACCGCACGCTCTGCGGGCGACGGTTCCCTGCCGGAGCGGTCGTAGAGTCGGGCGGTGCCCACCCGCCCCGTCGCCCTCGACCGCGTCCCGGTCCCGGCGCTGTTCGTCGTCTCGGGGCTGACGCAGTACCTGGGCGCGGCGATCGCCGTCGGGCTGTTCGCCGTGGCCGGCGCGATCGAGGTCGGGTGGCTGCGCATCGCGGCGTCCGCGGTGCTGCTGCTCGCGTGGCGCCGGCCGTGGCGTCACCGGTGGACCCGGCACGACCTCGCGTGGGTCGCCGTCTTCGGCGTCGCCCTCGCCGCGATGAACCTCGCGTTCTACGTCGCGATCGACCACCTGCCGCTCGGGACGGCCGTCGCGATCGAGTTCCTCGGCCCCGTCGCGGTCGCGGCGGTCACGGGCAGCGGGTGGCGCGAGCGGGGCGCGATCGCGGTCGCGGGAGCCGGCGTCGTGCTGCTCGCCGGGGTGACGATCGAGTCCGACCTCCCGCGCGCGGACGCCGTGCTCGGGCTCACCGCGATCGGCGTCGCGGCCGCGTGCTGGGCGGCGTACATCCTGCTGGGTCGGCGGGTCGCCGTCTCCGGGTCGGGCGTGACGTCGCTCGCGGTCGCGATGACCGTAGGCGCCCTCGTGTTCGCGCCGTTCCTCGCGCCCGACGCCGTCCCCGTGCTCGGCGACTGGCGGCACGTGGTCGCGATCGCCGGGATCGCCCTCTTCTCGTCCGTCGTCCCGTACGCGCTCGAGCAGGTCATCCTCCGCCGGGTCAGCGCGGCGACGTTCTCCGTGCTGCTCGCGCTGCTCCCGGCGACGGCCGCCGTCGTCGGGGCCGTCGTGCTGCGCCAGGTGCCCACGGTCCCGGAGCTGGTCGGACTCGTCCTCGTGTCCGGCGCGATCGCCATGACCGCCGCGCGCCCGGGCGGCCG
Source organism: Cellulosimicrobium sp. I38E (assembly GCF_001647255.1). Classification (NCBI taxonomy): domain Bacteria; kingdom Bacillati; phylum Actinomycetota; class Actinomycetes; order Micrococcales; family Promicromonosporaceae; genus Cellulosimicrobium; species Cellulosimicrobium sp. I38E. The sequence goes on along the minus strand of NZ_LUAZ01000029.1, from coordinate 23,921 downwards.
GGACGCGACCCCGCCCGACGACGTCGCGCCGCTCGACCCGCCGCCCGCCTGACCACGGGGCCCGGACGGGCGGCAGGGCGCGGTGACTCAGAGGTACTGACCCGGGGAGGGCCGTCCGTCGTGCTCGTCCGGCCGGCCGGGGTGCCCCGGCATCCCGCCCGGCGCGCCGGGGCCCATGGGTGGCAGCGAACCCGGCGGCAGGGCGCGACGCATCTGCGAGAGCTGCGCCTGCGCCGCCATCTGCTGGGCGACGAGCGCCGTCTGGATGCCGTGGAACAGGCCCTCGAGCCAGCCGACGAGCTGCGCCTGCGCGACGCGCAGCTCCGCGTCGGTCGGGACCGTGTCGTCCGAGAACGGGAGCGTGATCCGGTGCAGCTCCGCCACGAGGTCGGGCGACAGGCCCTCCTCGAGCTCCGTGAGCGAGCGCTCGTGGATCTCGGCGAGCCGCGACCGTGCCGCCTCGTCGAGCGGGGCGTCCCGGACCTCGTCGAGGAGCTTCTTGATCATGCCGCCGATGCGCATCACCTTGGCCGGCTCCTCGATGACCGTCGCCGGGTTGCGGTCGGGGTCGGTCGAGTCGTCGCTCTCGACGACGCTCACCCCCGTCCCGTCCGGCATCACGACCGTGGCGCGGGCGGGCTCGTCGGTCTCGTCGACGGCGTCCTCCGCACCGTTCGCGGGCTCAGGGGCGGTCGGCTCGTCGGGACGGGGGTCGCGGGGTTCGTCAGCCATGGGTCCAGTCTGGCGCGCGGTGCCCACGCGCGCACCGACGGCGCACGCTCTCCTGTGCGGTCGGCCGGGGTCAGGGCACGAGGAGCACCTTGCCGAAGACCTCGCCCGAGTCGAGCAGCTCGTGCGCCCGTGCGGCTTCCTCGAGCGGGAGGCGTGCGTGCACCACCGGGCGCACGCGCCCGTCCTCCACCATCGGCCAGACGTGCGTGAGGACCTCGTGCACGATGCGCGCCTTCTCCGCCGGGGGCCGCGCCCGGAGCGTCGTCCCGGCCACGGTCGCGCGCCGGGCGAGGAGGAGACCCAGGTCGAGCTCCGCGCGTCGTCCCTTCTGCATGCCGATGACGACCAGGCGCCCGCCCGTGGCGAGCACCTCCAGGTTGCGCGGCAGGTAGGCGGCGCCGACGACGTCGAGCACGACGTCCGCGCCGTGCCCGCCGGAGGCGTCCCGCACCGCGGCGACGAAGTCCTCCTCGCGGTGGTCGACGGCGAGGCTCGCCCCGAGCGCGAGGCACCGGTCGGCCCGGTCGCGCCCGCCGGCGGTGACGGCCACGCGGGCACCGAGCGCGGCGCCGACCTGCACGGCGAGGGTCCCGACACCGCCCGACCCGCCGTGCACGAGCAGCCACTCGTCCGGGGCCAGGCGACCGACGTCGACGACGTTGCTCCACACCGTGCACGCCGCCTCGGGGAGCGCGGCGGCGTCCACGAGGTCCACGCCGTCGGGGACGGGGAGCACCTGCGTCGACCGGACACGCACCTGCTCCGCGTAGCCGCCGCCGTCGAGCAGCGCGACGACGCGGTCACCCACGGACCATCCCGTCACGGACTCCCCGACGGCCGCGACCGTGCCCGAGACCTCGAGGCCGGGCCAGTCCGGTGCTCCGGCGGGTGGCGGGTAGGATCCGGCGCGTTGTAGCAGGTCAGCGCGGTTCACGCCAGCGGAAGCGACGTGGACCACGAGCTCGTCCGGTCCGGGGGTCTGGTCAGGGAGCGCGGAAACCGTTAGTTTCTCAGGGCCACCGGGGGCCGATATCGTGACGCCTCGCACATCGCCGAGACTACGCGGACGGCCCGGGAGGCGCCGGTTCGCCGACGGGGCGTCGCGGGAGCGGGGCGAAAGTTCACGCTCCTCGCGGATTAGGTGTCCGGGGGATGTGCACCGATAGTTAGTACGCACGACCGGGGAGCGGAGCCCGGGAGGCGCCGCTGCCACGCGCGCCGACCGCGCCGCCGAACGGGTGGACCAGGGTGATGGAGGCAGGTTCGTATGCTCCGCAGGTTGAGCGTTCGCGGGAAGATCCTTGCGGCTCTCGCGGTGCCCGTCCTCGTCCTCTTCGCGGCCGCCGCGATCATCTCGGCCCAGGCCATCGGGTCGGCGCGCGACGCCAGCCAGACGAGCGCGCTCGTCGGTGCGCTCGCGGCGCAGGACGCGGCGGGGACCGAGATCGCGGCCGAGCGCACGTACTCCTTCCTGGACGCGAACGCCGGGACCGAGGACAGCGAGGCGCAGATGATGGCGCAGCGCGAGAAGACGGACAAGGCGCTCGACGCGCGCGACCGCGCGTACGAGAGGCTCGACACGTCGGCGCTCGACCCGCGCGTGCGAGAGGCGGTCGCCGACACGATCGCGGACCGGAACGACCTGACGGCGGTCCGGCAGTCCATCGACCGGTCGTCCATCGGCCAGCTCACGCGCATCTCGCAGTACAACGCGCTCATCGACTCAGCGCTCGACGTGCCCCGTACGCTCGCCGACACCGCCCCGGACCGTGCCCTCGCGCAGTACCTCGACGCCTACGTCCTCCTCGACGAGCTCCTCGCGCAGCAGGCGCTCGAGCAGCCGCTCGCCGGAGCGGTCCTCGCCGCCGCCCAGGTCGGCCAGGAGAGCAACGAGACGAGCCAGCAGGCCGCGGTCCTGGTGACCAACGGCGACGCCCTCACGGCGCGCGCGGGCACGGCCGTCCGACGGCTCCCGGGAGACTTCCGACTGGTGCCGCCGGGCGCGACGTACAACCAGATCCGACAGAACCTCGCGGGCTCCCGGCCCAAGGCGACGCCTCCCAGCCAGGCCGCGCAGTGGCCGGACCTGTCGCAGGCGGACCGCGACCAGACGAGCCCGGTGCGCGACGACGTCCGCAGCGCGACCGCGGAGAAGGCGTCCGACCTCGCGGGTGCGGCGACGACCCGCGCGGTCGTCACGATCCTCGCGACCCTCGCGGCGGTCATCGCCTCGATCCTCGTCGCGGGTCTCATCGCCCGTGCGATCGTCAACCCGCTGCGGCGCCTCACCGACGCGGCCGAGGACGTGCGTGACCAGCTGCCGCGGCTCGTCGAGCAGGTCGCCGTCCCGGGCCAGGGCCCGGGCATCGACCTGGCACCCATCACGGTGGAGTCCACGGACGAGGTCGGCCAGCTCGCGACCGCGTTCAACGACGTGAACCAGACGACCATCAAGGTCGCGCGCGAGCAGGCCGCCCTCCGCGGCTCGATCGCGGAGATGTTCGTCAACGTCGCGCGCCGCGACCAGGTGCTCCTCAACCGGCAGCTCGCGTTCCTCGACGACCTCGAGCGCTCCGAGGAGGACGCGGGCACGCTGTCCAACCTCTTCCGCCTCGACCACCTCGCGACGCGTATGCGCCGCAACGCGGAGTCCCTCCTCGTCCTCGCGGGCATCGACTCGGGTCGCCGCGTGCGGCAGCCCATGCCGGCCTCGGACGTCATCCGTACGGCGTCCTCCGAGATCGAGCTGTACGACCGCGTCCGACTGAACCTGGTCGTCGACCCGCTCATGCTCGGGCACAACGCGCTCAACGCCGCCCACCTGCTCGCCGAGCTCCTCGAGAACGCGACGATGTTCTCGGAGCCGCACACGCCGGTCGAGGTCACGACCGGCCGCGACGAGCACTTCGTCTACGTGACGGTCCGCGACCACGGTCTCGGGATGACGCCGGACGAGATCGCGGAGGCGAACCGCAAGGTCGCGACGCACGCGGCGTCGGACGTCGTCGGCGCGCAGCGCCTGGGCCTCTTCGTCGTCGGTCGCCTCTCCGACCGTCTCGGCGCCAAGGTCCGGTTCAGCGCGGGCGGCGACGACCAGGGGACCGAGGTCGTCGTGTCCTTCCCGGCCGCCCTCTTCGTCCCCGACTCGAACGTGCCGCTCCCGCAGCCGACGGACCCGCTCGAGACGAGCACGCAGGCGGCGGCCCAGCAGCTCGCCGGCGCGGGCGCCGTCCCGGCGCTCCCCGCCGCCGACGTCGCGGCCCCGGCCGGTCCGTCGATCCCGGCACCCGCCGCGACGGCGTCGTTCCCGACCGTGGAGCCCGAGGCACCCGCCGCGGTGCCCGTCGACCTCGACGCGCTCACGGACGGCACCACGCAGACCGGCATGCCCCGCCGCCGCTCGCGCACGGTCGACCCGGCCGCCGCGGCGCCGAGCGCGTCCTTCGCGTCAGGTCCCCAGACCGGTGCGATCGTCCTGCCCCCGCTCGCCACGCCTGCGCTGCCGGAGCAGCTCCCGGCGGCGGACGAGGCGTGGAGCCCGCCCGCCGAGGTCGCCGACGCCGGCGCCGCGCTCCCGAGCAGGTCGCGCTCGGCCGCGAGCCCCGTCGAGCCGGTCTCCGCCGAGATCCCCGTCCTCGACGTGAGCACGCGCAGCGCCCTCTTCTCGAGCTTCCGCCCGGTCGGCGACCGTCCGGCCACCGAGAACCCGGTGGAGCTGCCCGTCGCCCCGGACGTCACGGCGACGGACATCCCCCTCGTCTCCGAGGCCCCGGCCGACACCCCGGTCCAGCAGGACGTGTGGACGCCGCAGGATCCCGCCGTCGCGCCGGCCCCTGACTCCTGGGCCCCCCAGCAGGCGTGGGCGCCGGAGCAGCCCGCCGAGCAGGCCTGGACGCCGGAGCCGGCTGCTGACGCCTGGGCACCCGAGCAGCCCGGTGAGCAGGCGTGGACGCCGGAGCCGGCCGCCGAGGCGTGGGCACCGTCGTCCGTGGCCGACGCGCCGCTCGACGCGACCCGGGTCGTGCCCGCTGTCGCGGCCGAGCCCGTCGACGAGGCGACGGTCGCGCGCGTCCCGCTGGTCGAGCGTGCCCCTGCGGCCGCTGAGCCGGCGGCGGCTCACGTGCAGACCCCTGCCCCGGCCCCGGCGCCCGCCGTGGCCGACTCCGAGGCGGCGGCGGTCCCGGTCGTGTCGGCGCGCGACGAGGCCGAGCCGGCGGAGGACATCCCCGCGGAGCTCACCTTCGAAGCGCTCCCCCGCTTCGAGGAGCTGATGGCCGACCTGCCGACGCGTCGCTCGCTGCGCGAGAGCCAGGCGCGCAAGCGCGGTCTCTTCGGTCGGCGCCCCCGGACGACCGCGACGCCGCAGGCGCGCCCGGCCGGGCCGTCCCCGGAGGCCCTGGCGTCACGCCCCGCCGGAGCTCCCGCAGCTCCGGCTCCGGCAGCCCCGACGCCGGAGCCCGTCCCCGCAGCCTCTGTGGTCGCCGCTCCTCCGGTCGCGGCCCCGGCGGTCCCGTCGCAGGAGCACCAGGCCCCCGCGCGCTCGTCGGCGTTCGCGCCGCGGGCAGCACAGCCTGCGGGCGGTGCGACCGCGGCGTCGTTCGCCCCGGAGCCGTTCGCCGCCCCCGTGCAGGAGACGCGCACGCTCGCCCCCGTGCAGGAGACGCGCACGCTCGCCCCGGTGCAGGACGTGCCGTCCGCGGACACCGGCTTCGCGGCGCCCGAGGCGTCCTTCGCTGCCCCCGAGGCCGCGCCGAGCCCGGCTGCGGTCGGGTACGGACCGCCGACACCGCTCGTCCGGCGGCAGGTGGGGGAGGCGATCGAGCCCCTGGAGCCCGGGTACATCGCCGACTCGGTCGAGGCGCGGTCGGACTGGATGGCGTCCGCGGTGCTGTACGAGGAGATGTCCACCCTGCTGCAGGGCAGCACCGACTTCCAGGAAGCGACCTTGGCGGACCCGAACGACGGCATCTACCAGCCCCTCCAGGTCGACGGCACGACGGCGGCAGGCCTGACCCGACGCTCGCGGGGCGAGGAGCGCGAGGGCTACGTCGACCGCTTCACGGCGCGCATCGACCGTGACCCGGAGCAGCTCCGGGCCCGTCTGTCGGCGTTCCAGTCGGCCACGGCCCGTGGCCGTGTCGAGGGCCAGGACGAGACGAGTTCGACCTGGACCCCCCAGGCCATGGATTATGTCCCTGATTCAGCGCCGCAGGCGCGGTGACGACATGCCGTCTGCGGCAACTGACGAGGAGGAAGAGTGAACGCGCTCAGCACCGAGGCAACCAACTTCGGGTGGCTGCTCGACAACTTCGTGCGGACGGTCCCGGGCAGCCGGCACACGCTCGTGGTGTCGGCGGACGGCCTGCTCATGGCGATGTCGGACCAGCTCGACCGCACGAGCGGTGACCAGCTCGCGGCGATCGTCTCCGGCATGTCGAGCCTGACCCGTGGGGCGGCCCGGCAGCTCAACGGAGGGAACGTCCGCCAGGCCATCATCGAGATGGACAACGGGTTCCTGTTCCTGATGAACGTCTCGAACGGGTCCGTCCTCGGCGTCGTGGCGGAGGCGAACTGCGACATCGGCCTCATCGGCTACGAGATGGCGCTCCTGGTCTCCCGTACCGAGGCGACACTGACGCCGCAGCTCATCTCGGAGATGCGGGGTAGCCTTCCCGTCGACGGCGCGACGCGAGCCCCGGTGGGATGAGGACTGATCGATGACGAACGTACCTTTCGGCAGCATGGGAGCACACGACGGGTACGAGGCGGCGACGGTCCGCCCGTACGCGGTCACGGGTGGTCGTGTGCGCTCCGCCACGTCCGACCTCCCGCTCGAGGCGCTCGTCGAGGTCATGCCGGGCGCCGTGAACAGCTTCGGGCTCCCGCCCGAGAAGCGCTCGATCCTCCAGCACGCCGCGCACACGTACGTCTCGATCGCCGAGCTCTCCGCGCTCCTGCGCCTCCCGCTCGGTGTGACGAAGGTGCTCGTCGCGGACCTTCAGGAGGACAACTACATCACCGTCCACACGTCGACCCCGCTGAACGTCCACACGGGTCACGGCAGCAACCACTCGGGTCTGTCCCTGAGCGTCTTGGAGAGTGTTCTCAATGGCATTTCCACCCTCTGACGGCTCGGGCAGCGCGCCGCAGGCAGGGCAGCCGTCCGGGGTGATCGGGGGTGTGCCCGGTAGCCAGTCGGCGGTCCGTCAGACCGCGTGGGCACCGGTGAGCGCGCCCGTCGGCGTGCCCACCCAGGCTCCGGCGGCTGCCGTCCCGGCGCGTCCCGCCACGCCCCCGGCGGCACCTGCGCCGCAGTCGGCGCCGACGGTCTCGGCCCCCGCTCCGACGACGGCGGCCCCGGCCGCTCAGGCAGCCGCTCAGCCACGTACCGCGCCACAGCCCGTCGCGGCCGCGCAGCCCACTGCTCCGGCGCAGCCTGCCGCCCCGGCTCAACCTGCCGCCCCGGCGCAGCCTGCCGCCGCCGCGCAGCCCGCCGTCCCGGCACGGCCCGCCCCCTCCGTGGCGCCGGCGCAGCCGACCGCCGCGGCGCAACCCCCGGCAGCGCAGCCCGCAGCAGCCGCGGCGACCGCACGGACGGCGCCGACGGTCGTCAAGATCGTCGTCGCCGGCGGGTTCGCCGTCGGGAAGACGACGTTCATCGGGTCGATCTCCGACGTCGAGCCGCTCAACACCGAGGCTGCGATGACGGAGCACTCGGTCGGCGTCGACGACGCGGGCGGCGTGTCCGACCGCAAGACGACGACCACCGTCGCGATGGACTTCGGCCGCGTGTCGCTCCCGGGCAACCTGTGGCTGTACCTGTTCGGCACGCCGGGTCAGGACCGCTTCCTCTTCATGTGGGACGACCTGGTCCGCGGTGCGATCGGCGCCGTCGTGCTCGTGGACACCGACCGTCTCGAGCAGTGCTTCCCGGCGATCGACTACTTCGAGTCGCGCAACATCCCGTTCGTCGTGGGCGTGAACTGCTTCGACGGCGTGGCCAAGCACAAGCTCGAGGACGTGCGCGAGGCGCTGCAGATCCCCGCGCACGTGCCCATGCTCTACACGGACGCCCGCTCGCGGGCGGCGACCAAGCAGACGCTCATCGCGCTGGTCCAGCTTGCGATGCGCCAGCTCCGCGGCGCCGCCTGACGACGCGTCGGTACCCCGCACGACCGCACGACGGCGGGCCGCCCTCCTCGGGGCGGTCCGCCGTCGTCGTGCCCGGCCGGGGCGTGCCACAATGGCTCGCCGGGAGGGCTGACAGAGCGGCCTAATGTGACGGTCTTGAAAACCGTTGTGCGGCAACGCACCGGGGGTTCGAATCCCTCGCCCTCCGCACGACGTCGGGCCGGGTCGGAGCGCACGCTCCGACCCGGCCCGACGTGTCTCCCGCGCATCCTCGCGCGGTGTCACCGGCTCCGTACTATCGTCGGGCTCGGACGAGGTGGTCCGGCCCGCCGTGGGCGCGGTCACGAGGGACGGTCCGGCGGGTGGGGTCGCGCGCGACGGGACGGCTCGGGCAGGCCGGGGGCCGCGCGACGGCGCACGTCCGAGCAGCGTGTGACATGCAGTCTCCGGGGGGAGCGGCCATGACGAGCACGACCGCGGTGGCGCACGGGCGCCGTCGTCCTTCGACGCGTCCGGACCGGCGGAGGCTCCTCGCGGGACTGGTCGCCGCGCTGCTGCTCGGTGTCGTGCTGGTGCCGGTCGCCCCTCCGCCGACGGCGAGCGCCGCCACGCTCGAGCCCTCGGGCCTGCAGACCGGGATGGAGGTCGACGGCACGTCGGGCTCCGCCAGCCCGCCCGAGACCTTCAACTGGGACGACTTCATCACGGGCGTCCAGCCGGACGGCGACTTCACGTTCACCCCCACCGGTCCGTACACGACGGAGCAGGGCTTCGCCTCGTCGGGGATCGTCCAGGCCAGCTTCGCCTGGGACAACGGGAGCCTCGCCCAGTCCTGCAACGCCAATCCCGACCAGTCGGGCGCCCCGCCCAGCCAGAGCCCGAGCACCAACCCGTGGCGGCCCGGCCCGTCGAACCCGAACCAGAAGGGCGACCTGTGCTCGACCGCGTACGGCCTCGAGTACGTCGTCGACGGCGACGGGGAGCGGCACGCGATCCTCTACGGGTACTGGACGCGGTACGTCGGCGCGGGCGAGGTCAGCGTCTTCCAGCACCTCGAGGGCCCGGGGCCGGGACGCTGCGACGACGTCCTGCTCGAGTTCAACTACGCCTCGTCGGGGACGACGGCCGCCGTCCAGCGCTGGACCCCGACCGCGGGTGACGGCTGCGCCAACCCGCTCGGGGCGGGGACCTGGACCCCGGACCCGGGCTCCGTCGACTTCGCGTGGGCGGTCGGCGTGCGCTCGGAGGGGCCGCCGCTGACCAACCAGCCGCAGGAGACCTTCGGCGAGTTCGCGATCGACCTGAACACGGCGGGCGTCCTCGAGCCCTCGGTGTGCGCGACGTACGAGATCGCGGAGATGCTCACCCGGACAGGGAACTCGCCCAACGCGAACATCCAGGACTTCGCCGACCACGCGCCGGACCGGATGACCATCGCCAACTGCGGCTCCTTGACGGTGACCAAGGCGACCGTCCCGCAGAGCGCCGACACCGGAGCCCGGTTCGGGTTCACGGTGGCGAGCGACACGGGCCCCGTGCAGCCGGGGCCGCCGCCCGTGCCGACCGTCTCGGGGTCGCTCGCGAGCGGCGAGACGGTCAGGTACGACGACGTCCTGTTCGGCTCCGGTTTCTCGCTCGCGGAGACCGACGTGCCGTCGCCCTGGGAGCTGCAGTCCATCGTGTGCTCCGCCGTCCCGGCGGCGGGCGGACCACCCGAGCAGTTCGTCCTCGACGACCCGGAGGACCGGTTCCCGGTGCGTCCCCAGAGCACGACCGACTGCGTCATCACCAACGCGGCCGCCGTCGTCACGGTCACCAAGCAGACCGTCCCGGACGGGTCCACGGAGCCGTTCACCTTCGAGGCGACGGGCCAGCCGGGCTTCACGCTCGCGGACGGCCAGAGCGCGTCGTTCCCCGTGCAGGCTGGTGTGCCGTTCAGCGTCGCCGAGGGCCCGGCCCCCGGTTGGCTCCCCCCGGACATCGACTGCACCGCGGCCGGTGCGGAGACCGAACGGTCCGTGACCGTCACCCCGGTGGCCGGGCAGAACATCGAGTGCACGTTCACCAACACGCAGCTCGGCACGGTCGTCGTCTCCAAGGAGGCGCACGGGGTGGACGGGCGCACGTTCGACTTCGAGAGCGACCTCCCGGGGAACGACGCGTTCTCCATCACGGTCGAGCAGGGCGACGGCACGCTCTACGAGCACACGATCGAGGACGTGCCCGCGGGCACGTACACGATCGAGGAGCTGACGGACGCCGGGGATCCCGCGACCCGGCTCGCCGACCTCGCGTGCACCTACGGCGGCGAGGACCACTCCGCCGACCCGGCGGGACGCACGATCGACCTGACCGTCCTCCCGGGCGAGACGGTGCGCTGTTTCTTCACGAACGTCACGCCCGGCTCGATCGCGGTGGTGAAGCGCACCGTCCCGGTCGAGTACGAGCAGGAGTTCGACTTCGTCCTCGAAGGGCCAGAGGGTGGCCCCACCCCGTTCTCCCTGAACGGCAGCTCGGCGCCCCCGAACGTCGCGCTGCGGACCTTCGACGGGCTGGACGAGGGTGAGTACACGATCACCGAGCCCGCGGACGTGCCAGGGTGGGCGCTCTCGAGCGGCGACCTGGAGTGCAACGCGGACTTCTGGTCCTCGACCGCGGACGGGCGGGGGGTCACCGTGGACCTCCCGGAGGGCGGGGTCATCGTCTGCTTCTTCACGAACGTGGCCGCGCCGGCGTCGCTGTCGCTGACCAAGACCGTCGACGGGGCCGGCCCCGGGTTCGACTGGTCCGTGGGCGTCGAGCTCGTCGCCCCGGACGGCACGGTGGACGGGCGCACCGCGACGACGGCCGAGCCGACGGTCGCCTGGGGCGAGCTCGTGCCCGGAGAGACGTACACGGTGCGGGAGACCGGGGAGGCGCCGCCAGGGTGGACGCGGGGTGAGGTCTCGTGCGAGGGCCTCACCGACGCCGACCTCGCGACCCCCGGGTTCCAGCTCGTGGCGACGCCCGGGCAGGACGTCGTCTGTGCCGTGGAGAACACCGTCGCGACCTCGAGCATCTCCGTGGCCAAGGTGGCGACGGGGATCGGCGGCGACCTCCCGTGGTCGTTCGACCTCGGGATCGACCCGGTGCCCGCGGGGGCGTCCTCTCCCCAGACCGTCTCGGGCGCCGGGCAGGCGGCGGACGTCGCGACGTGGTCCGGCCTGGTCCCGGGCACCGCGTACTCGATCACCGAGGCACCGGTCCCGGGCTGGACCGCGGTCGAGGTCGACTGCACCGGCGTCGACGACACCGACCCCGACGCGCCAGGGATCCAGTTCGTCGCCCCGGTGGCCGCCGAGGTGTCGTGCACCCTGACCAACACGGCGGTGGAGGGCAGCGGCACGCTGACCAAGACCTCGCTGGGCGGGGACGGCACGTTCGAGTTCGTGCTGACCGACCTCGACGGCGCGGTCGACCCCATCGCGGTACCGGTGACGACGGTCGGCGGCACGGTGACGCTCGACCTCCCGCAGATCGTGCCGGGCGTCCGCTACTCGTTCGTGGAGTCGGACATGGAGGGGTGGGTCGAAGGCGCGCTCACCTGCACGATCACTCCCGCCGGCGGCGGCGACCCGTTCGAGCTCGAGGACCTCTCCGACTTCACCGTGGACCCCGGCGACGTCGCTGCCTGCACGGCCGAGAACGCGCGGCACGGCACGATCGTCGTGGCGAAGGTCGTCGACGGCGCCGACGGCACGTTCGACTTCACGGGGGACTGGCCGGACGCGGAGGGCTTCTCGATCACCACCGAGGACGGGGTCGGCACCGAGACGTTCGACGACGTGGTCCCCGGGTCGTACACGGTCGAGGAGATCGCGCAGGACGGATTCGAGAACACGGACCTGGTCTGCGTCGACGGTGACCCGGAGGGGACCGGGTCCGGGGCGTCGGACGGCGTCGGGACGATCGCCCTCGACCCGGGCGAGACGGTGGTGTGCACCTTCACGAACGCCCCCTGGGGCACGCTCGTGGTCGACAAGGTCACGGAGCCGGCCGGGTCGTCGCAGGAGTTCGGGCTCGCGTGGGCGCCGGAGGGCGGCGAGCCCGCCCCCTTCACCCTGACCGACGCCGCCGAGCCGTTCACGCCCGGTCCTCTCGCGCCCGGGAGCTACACGGTGACCGAGACGCCGACCCCGGGCTGGACCCTCGCGGACCTCGTGTGCGTCGGCTCCAGCGGCTCGACGACCGTGGACGGGGCCACCGCGACCGTGGACGTCCTGTCCGGCGAGACGGTGCTGTGCACGTTCACCAACGAGCGGCCGACCGCGCTCGACGTCGCCAAGAGCGTGGTCGAGGGGCCGGACGTGGTCGAGCCCGGCGTGTTCCGCATCGCCTACGAGGTCGTGGTGAGCAACACGGCGACCGCGGCGCGGGCCTACGACCTCGTCGACCGGCTCGCGTTCGGCGGCGGCATCGTGGTGCTGGACGCGTCGGTGGAGTCGCTCGACGGGGTTCCGGTCGCGGACGACTGGGACGGCGTGGACCAGCCGACGGTGACCTCGGGTGCGGTGCTCGACGCGGGCGCCGAGCACCGCTACCGGGTGACGGTCGTCGCGCAGGTGCCGGCCGACGTCGTCCCGGACGCGCTGCTGTGCGACCCGGCCGGGACGGAGGCGGGCGGATTCCTCAACACGGTCGGGGTGATCGGCGAGGACGGCGCGACCGAGTCCGGGGCGGCCGCGTGCGCGCCCGCACCGGCGCCGCCGGAGCCCCCCCAGCCGCCGGGACCCCCGGACGACGGCGGAGGCGCAGCGCCTCCCGGACCGACCGCTCCGGACCGCCCGCTCCCGGCGACGGGTGCGGACGCGGCCTGGCTGCTCGCGGCGGCCGGGCTGCTCCTGCTCGCGGGCGGGGGGCTCCTCGTGGTCCGCCGGGTGCGACGCTCCTGACGAGCGCCCCGTCCGGACGGCCGGGCGACCCCGCTGACCGGCCCCTGGGCACGGGCGACCGGGACCTTCGGCGAGTGCCGCGCGCGCGGACCTACGGGATCATGGCCTCGTGACGCCTGAGCCCTCCCCGGCCGACGAAGCCGGTCTCGAGCCCGTCGACCTCATCCGCCGGTCGGGCACCGTGCTGCGGATCGGCCGCCTCGCGCTCTCCGCCGGCACGGGCAGCTATCGCGTGAAGTCGCACATGACCCGTGCGGCGAGGGCGCTGGGGCTCGACCACATCGCCGCCCACGTGACGCTCACGGAGATCACCGCGACGTCGTACCGGGGCCCGATCTTCCGCACCGAGCTCACCGAGGTCCGGTCCATCGGGATCAACGCCGACCGCCTGGCGCAGCTCGAGCGGTTCTCCGCGGCCCTGCCGGCCGGCGCCGACCTCGACGCCGTGGACGCGGAGCTCGACCGGATCGCGCGCCGGCCACCGCTGTACGGCGCTCTCCTGAACGCCCTGTGGGCGGGGATCGCGTGCGCGGCCTTCGCGTTCCTCAACAACGGCGGCCTGGTCGAGTGCGGCGCGGTGCTCGTCGCCGCGGCGCTGGGCCAGGGCGTGCGGCGCGCGATGCTGCACCGCGGGATCAACCAGTTCGGCGTGACGATGCTCGCGGCGGCGGTCGCGAGCCTCGCCTACCTGGTCCTCGTCCTGGCGCTGTCGGCGCTCGCGGGCGTCGACGGCGGGCACGAGGCCGGGTACGTCTCCGCGGTGCTCTTCCTCGTGCCCGGGTTCGCCCTCGTCACGGGGGCGCTCGACCTCGCCAAGCTCGACTTCTCCGCCGGGGTCGCCCGGGTGACCTACGCGCTCATGATCCTCGCCTCGGCCGCGCTGGCCGTGTGGGGCGTGTCGGCCGCGGCGGGGCTCACCCCGGACCCGGTGCCGCCGCCCGGTCTCGCGGAGCCGCTGTTCCTCGGCCTGCGGAGCGTCGCGAGCTTCCTCGGGGTGCTCGGGTTCGCCCTGATGTTCAACAGCCCGTGGGCCATGGCGCTCGGGGCCGCGTCGATCGGCATGGTCGCGAACGTCGGGCGGCTGCTCCTCGTGGACGCCGACGTCGTGCCCCAGGCGGCCGCGGCGGCGGCCGCGCTGCTCGTGGGCCTGCTCGCGGCCACGGTCGCCCCGGCGCTGCGCGTCCCGCGCATCACGGTGTCGGTCCCGGCGGTCGTCATCATGGTCCCGGGGGTCACGGCGTACCGGGCGGTGTACGAGTTCAACACCGGCGCGACGGCGCAGGCGCTCGCCTACGCCGTCGAGGCCGGGCTGGTCATCGTCGCGCTCGCGATCGGCCTCGCCGTGGCCCGCATGCTGACGGACCGCGAGTGGACGTTCGAGCGCTAGGCGTTCGGACAGGGGTGCGCGACGCCGTCGGAACCGGCGGTTTGGTCTCGCGGCGGCGCCCTTGTACCCTGGGCGACGCAGGCTCTCCCGTCGAGCCTGCGAGGAGACGTCGCATAGTCAGGTCTAGTGCGCCACCCTGCTAAGGTGGTAACGGAGCAATCCGTTCGAGGGTTCAAATCCCTCCGTCTCCGCTCAGGAAGGTCCCGGTGCTCAGCGCCCGGGGCCTTTTCTGTTGCCCGGCGGAGCGCTGTCAGCGCCCCGCGGGTCCGGGGACCAGCGGGGCGCCGACAGCTCCGGGTGGCTACGCGCTCCCCGTGGTCGCGAGCGCGGACCGCACGACGAACCGCGAGGCACCCGCCCCGGCGAGCACGAGGGCTGACGCCGCCGCCACGCACAGCAGGAACTGCACGACGACCTCGACGTTCGCGAACGCGTTGAGACCGATCACCGGGACCATGAACAGCAGCGCGGCGAACGTCGAGACACCGACGCTCACGACGAGCGGGACGAGCGTCTCGCGGAAGCGCGCCTGGTCGAGAGTGCGCAGGTCCGTCCCGGACAGGACGAGCGTGCGGTACTCGTTGCGCTGGTCGATGACGCGTCCCGCCTGCATGACGCCCGTCGAGACGGCGGCGAGCACGCCCGCGATGGCGAGGGTGAGGAACCCGCCGGTCTTCATGTCGGTGAGGTACTGCACCTCGTCCGGGTCGGCGCCGAGGCCGGGGTCGAGGAGCGCGAAGATGCTCGTCAGTCCCGCGATGAACGTCGCGAGCGCGACCCCGCCGACGGAGCGCCACGCGGTCTTCGGGTTGTCCACGATCCGCCGCCCGGCGAGCAGCGTCGGCACGCGTCGTGCGCTCCCGGCCGTCATCTTGCCCACGAGCCAGATGACGAACGGTCCCACGACGTTCACCGTCGCGAAGCCGACCAGCAGGATGACGGTGAGGACGGTCAGGACGACCGCCACGGACCCGAAGGACAGGTTCGTCGCGACGATCAGCGCGACGAACGCGAGGCCCATCGACAGCAGCCGGACGGCCTTGAGCCCAGGTGGAGTGACGCGGGACGCGACGCCGAGCGGGGTGATCGCGACGCGGCGCAGGCTGACGAGCGCCGAGACGAGCGCGATCGCGACGACGAGCACGACCGCGCCGAGCAGCGCGGGGACACCCACCCAGAGCTCGCCGATCGCGAACGTGCGTCCCTGGAAGCGGAGCTGCGCGACGAGGGGCAGCAGCGCGCCGTAGCCGAGCAGGCCGGCGAGCGCGCCGATCACGGCCTGCGCGGCGGCGTCGAGGGCGGTGAGGGTGGTGACCTGGCCCGTCGTCGCCCCCGCGAGGCGCAGCGCCGCGAGGCGGGCGTCCCGGCGCGCGACGGCGAGGCGCGCGGCCGCCGCACCGAGCGTCACGAGCGGGATGAGGAGCAGGAGCGACGCGACGCCCGCGAGGAGCGGGTACTGCGTGGCGTACGGGGTGATGGCCGAGTCCATGCCCTCGCGCATGCCGTCGATGCCGCCGGCACGCTCGAGGAACGCGTGGAAGCCGCCCATGACGACGAGCAGGATCGCCGTCGTCACGCCGAAGGCGATGATCGCGAGGACGTTCGTCAGGCCCTGCGGGTCGCGCTCGTCGGCGCTGCGGCGGCGCAGGAGCCACCAGAGGTCGACGGTCCTCATCGCGTGCTCTCCTGGCTCGATGCGGTGGGGGTGGTGGGCGCGGCCGGACCGCCGGACGCGTACCCCGCGGCGGGGTGAGCGGCCATCGCGGCCTGGGTGGCGGCGTCATACGGGGCGGCGGGCGGCGCCGGCGGCAGGGGAGCGGGCTGCCCGACGGCGGTGCTCGCCACGGGCTGCTGCCCCGCGCTCGGCGCGGGCTGGGCCCCGGGCGCGAAGAACTCGCCGGAGATGCGCCCGTCGCGCATCGTCACGGTGCGCGAGCAGTGGCGTGCGACGCCCGCGTCGTGCGTGACGACGACGAGCGCGGCGCCGGAGTCGCGGGTGGCGCGCGTGAGCACGTCGAGCACCTCGGCACCGGTCGACTGGTCGAGCGCGCCGGTGGGCTCGTCGGCGAAGACGACGCCGGGCGACCCGACGAGCGCGCGCGCGATCGCGACGCGCTGGGCCTGACCGCCGGAGAGCTCGCCCGGGCGGCGCTGCTCCATCCCGGCGAGGCCGAGGTGCGCGAGCCACCGCGCGGCGACAGCGGTGGCCTCGGCGCGCGCCGTGCCCGCGAGCATGAGCGGCAGGGCGGCGTTCTCGACCGCGGGCAGCTCGGGCAGGAGCTGGCCGGACTGGAAGACGAAACCGAAGTCCTGGCGGCGCAGGATCGTGCGCCGCGCCTCGGAGAGCGTCGCCACGTCCTCGCCCCGCCACGACACCGAGCCGGAGGTCGGGGTGATGATGCCCGCGAGGACGTGCAGGAGCGTCGTCTTGCCGGAGCCGGACGGGCCCATGATCGCGAGCGACTCGCCCGGGTGGACCGTGAGGTTCACGCCCGCGAGGGCGTGCGTCGCGGTCTGGGCGGAGCCGTAGACCTTGGTGAGCGCGCTCGCGACGAGGGGCGAGCCGCCGGGGGCAGGGGAGGGGCCGGTGAACGTCATGGATCGATCGTCCGACGGCGGCCGGTCCCGCCACGTCGGGCTGGGGACGGGACGTCGAGAAGCCCGTGTCCGACCCTGGGGGGACCGCCCGGCGCGTCGGGTGCGGCGAGGGTCGGACGGCGTGGCGTCCGTCACCCCGGGCCCTCCGGGGCCGGATCGGTTTGGGTTCGGGGCGGGGACACGGTAGTGTTCTCGACGGCCGGTGAGCGATCAGCGGTCACGCAGGACCGGCGCCCGTAGCTCAACGGATAGAGCATCTGACTACGGATCAGAAGGTTGGGGGTTCGAATCCCTTCGGGCGCACATCACGGGAACCCCCGTCAGGATCATCCTGGCGGGGGTTCTTGCCGTCCCGGAGCCATTCGTAGGGAACCCCGGTGCGCAGCGCCCAGAGACGGACGGTCTGCGCGCTCGGCGTGATCCGCCCGTTGATCCAGGTTCCAACCGTCCCGCGCGCGACCTCCAGGTAGTCCGCCATCTCCTGCACCCCGATCCCCGACAGTCGCAGCGCCTTGCGCATGCGATCGGCGAGGTCAGGCTCTAGATCGGCCGCGCTGTAGCCCGATGTTTCGATGCTCATGCAACGAGCATTGCACGACCGGCCCATACCACACAAGAGCGCGCCATACGCGCCATGCACAGCACTTGCGCATCCATCGTCCAATGGACGATGCTGCACGCATGGACGACATCGAAGAGACCACGGTCACGAGCGCAACGGCGTGCTCGTGGCTGGGTATCGATCGCTCGACGCTGACACGTTGGGTGCAGGCCGGGCACATCACGCCGGCGTTCAAGTACCCCGGCTCGAACGGCGCCTATCTGTTCGAGAGGGCCGAGGTCGAGCGCATCCAGCGTGAGCGCACCGCGGCGACGGCACGATGAAGCCCTACGCCGGCAAGGTGCCGTCCATCGCGCGGCAGACGTTCGATCCGTTCCCGTGGTACAGCTGCGAGGGCTTCGACGAGTTCGGCGCCCCCGTCAACGTCATGTGGCACGCGAAGCACGACCACGCGGTCCGCCGTGCCACCCGCCTCGCCCGCCTCGCCGCGATCCGTGCCGGGGTGGCTCGATGATCGTCCCCGAGCGTCGCTCGCGCTACGTCGCCGCGTACACCGAGCGCTTCGGCCGCTCGCCGCGCGCGACTCCGGAGTTCGCCGAGCCGCGGCCGTGCCGGGTGCCCTCTTCCTCGGCACGGCCGCGCACTACGCCGGCGGTCGACCGGTGAGCCGCCGCAAGGGCAAGCCGACCCGGGCGACGTCCAAGCCCTACGACGGCGCCCCGCGCGTCCCGGTTGCCGGCTGGTCCGCGCCGTCCCTCGTGACGTCGCTCGCGAACAGCGGGTGGGGCGAGTTGCACGGCCGCGCGATGCAGGGCGTCCGCTCGACGCTCCAGGCCCTCGTGAACGCGCTCCCGTTCGGGTCCGCGGCCGGCAAGGCGACCGTGGCCGACATCGCCGAGCGCGCCGGCCTGTCCCTGAAGTGGACGGCCCGCTGCATGGCCCTGCTGGAGGACCTGGGCGTGATCGAGTGGACCCGCGGCGGCATCACGATCGAGTCGGCCTCGCGCCGCTACGGCACGCCCGGCTGGATCAAGGTCGTCAAGCGCCGTCTCGTGGACCTCATCATCGCGGCCCGCCCGCTCAACGACGCGCGGCAGGCCGAGCACCGCGCCGCCACGCTCGCGCGGATCGCGGAAATCAAGACGAAGTACACCCGGACGAGGATCAAGAACCAGCGTTCGCGCAGGTCAGACCATGTGGAACTGAGCGGACACCCCACCCCCCTACGGGGAGGGACCGGCGGGCCTCGTCCCCGCCCGGACGGCCCCCTCGCCTCTACAGACTCTCAGGAGCACGCTCCGCGTGCCGTTCCTGAAGCGGCGCACGCGCCGCGCGGGTACGGATCGAGCGCAGACCTCATGCTCCCGGCCGTCGGCTCGGCGCCTACGGACGCCGCGCGCGCCGCGCGCGACGCCCTGCGCCGCCTGGAGCACCGATGACGTGGCCCGAGCCCCCGACGTGCGACGACGGCTACCGCACGGACCGGACGACGCGCGACGGACTGCCCATCTGCCCGTTCTGCCGGCGGCGCACCATCGCGGCCCGCAAGGCACAAGCAGCCCGGACGACGGAGTCGCGAGACGCGAGCCCGGACCTCTCGGCCCACCAGATCGACCACGCAGCTCTCGCAGCGCATGACCTAGACCTGCTCGACCACCTGGAGGACTCATGACCGCTCACCAGCCCGCCCGGATCAACCCCGACACCAAGCCGGCCCTCGTCCTCGCGATGCTCGCGTGCGCCGGCCTCGCGTCCGTGTCGTTCGTCCTGTCGTTCGCCGGCCTGTCCGCGATCGCGCCGTGGGCCGCGGTCCCGCCGTCGCTCGCCGCGCTCGTGCCGCTGTTCATCGACGTGGCCATCCTCGTCTACACCTACAGCGCGCTGGCCGCGACGGCGCGCGACGAGTCGGCCGCGCGCGCCTGGACGTGGGTCGCGCTCTGGACGCTCGTGTCGTCGGCAGCGAACGCCGCTCACGCGTGGTCGTTCGGCCCCGGTGGCTGGCAGGGCATCGTGGGCGCGAGCCTGGCCGCGCTGTTCCCGATCGGCACCCTGCTCGCCATGCACGAGATCGCCTCGCGCATGATCGCCCGCCCCGCCGTCGAGCCCGCGCGCCCGTCGTCGTCCCTCGTGCCGTTCGTCGTGCCCGACGACTGGACCGCCCGCCTCGCCGCGCGTCGCCAGCCCGAGGACCCCAAGGCCACCGTGCGCACGCTGCGCGCCCAGGGCATGTCCGTGCGCGCGATCGCCGAGCGCGTCGGGATGCCCAAGTCCACGGTCCACACGATCGTGCGCGAGCAGGTCCCCGCGTGACGCGCCGCGCTGGCCGGCCGTGGCGTAGGCAGGTGGAGGCGTGCCACCTGACCTACGGCACGGTGTGCCACCTGTGCCGCCACGGCGGCGCGGACAGCGCGGACCACCTGCTCGCCGTCGAGTTCGGCGGGACGAACGACCTCGCCAACCTGCGCCCCGCCCATCACAAGGCCTGCCCGGTCTGTGGTCTGCGCTGCAACGCCGTCCGCGGCTCGCGACCGCTCACGCCCGAACTGCTCGCCACGTTCCGTCGCTCTGAGCCTGTCGACGGCCGCGCCTTTTTCAGCCAGGCAGCCGCCGGACACCCCGCGCCCTCTGTCCGTCCCTCCCCGGAGCGGCCCAGAAAAAACCTGTCTGACCTGGAAGGACGCCGATCGTGACCGCATACCAGCCGGCACTGGACGGCACCGCCCCGCCGGCCCCGCCCCGCGGCGAGCAGGAGGCAGCCGAGCGGCTCGCGATCGATCACCTGCGCTCGCTCGACCTCATCGAACCCCAGCACGAGCCGCTGGTGGCGCAGTTGCTCGTCCTGGCCGCGCGGATCGACCGCGAGGGCCGGCTGTCCGTCGCGTGGCAGAAGGCCCAGGAACTGCTCGCGGACCTGCGCGACAAGTTGCCGATGCCCGTGGCCGCGGTCGATGACAAGTGGGACGCGATCCAGCGGGACCTGGAGCGGCTGGAGCGCGGCATCGGGGTCGACGCGTGAGCGTGGCCGCGCTCGACGTCGCGACGTTCCCGCCGCCCCGGTTCGGCACCGCGCGCGACCTCGCGATGCCGACGATGGGTCCGCGCTGCGCCGGCGTCGCGGCCATGATCGGCTCGCCCCTGCTCCCGTGGCAGTCGCACGTCGCGGACGTCGCGCTCGAGTACCGCCCCGCCGACGCTGAGGCCGTCGCGATGATCCGCCGGGCCGCGATCGCCGACGCGCGCGAGGCCATGGCCGCGGGCGACTACGTCGCGGCCCGCGCCGCGATCAGCCGGGCCAAGCGCGCCCGCGTGCCGTGGCGGTACAAGATCGTCGTCGTCCTCGTCCCGCGCCAGGCCGGCAAGACTGTCTTGCTGCGCGCCGTCGCGGTCGACCGCGCCATGACGTCCGACGGCGCGGACCTGTTCACCACGGCGCAGCTCGGCAAGGACGCCGTGGCCCGCTGGCACGACACCGCCGACGCCGTGACCGGCGACGGCTCCCCGCTTGCCGACCTCGTCGCCGTGCGCCAGTCCCAGGGCTCGGAGTCCCTGACGTTCCCCAACGGGTCCGCGCTGCGCCCGTTCGCCCCGACGCCCAAGTCCATCCATGGCTGGTCACCGCCGTTCGTCGGCGTGGACGAGGGCTGGGCGTTCGACGCCGCCCAGGGGGAGGCCCTGGACGCCGCGATCCGCGGCGCGATGCTCACCCGCACTGACCAGCAGTTGTGGGTCATCAGCGCCGCCGGCACCGCCGAGTCGGAGTGGTTACTCGGCATGGTCGAGCGTGGCCGCGCCGAGCACGACGACCCGACCAGCGACATGGCGTACTTCGAGTGGTCCGTCCCCGACGACGTCGACCTCAACAGCGACGAGGCCGCGGCCTTTCACCCCGCGCTCGGCCAACTCATCACCCTGGACGGCTGGCGCGCCGAGCGCCGCGCCCTGTCCCCGGGCACGTTCGCCCGCAACATGGCCAACCGGTGGACCAAGCGCCTGGAGACCGTGGTCGACCTGGACCTCTTCGCCGGGTGCGGCGACCCGGCCCTGACTGGCCCGGCCGATGTCGCGATCGCCTACGACATCGCGTTCGACCGGTCCGAGGCCGCGATCGTCGCCGCGTGGCGCGACGACGCCGGCCGCGCGTGCTGGCGCGTCGTCCAGTCCGCGCCCGGGACGCGCTGGCTCGTGCCGGCCGTCCGGGACCTCGCGCGCGACTGGACCGTGCGCGGCATAGGCGCCGACGACGGCGGGCCGGCCAAGTCCGCGACCGACGACCTGACCGAACTCGGCGTGCACGTCGAGACGACCGGCGCCCGCGACTTCGCCACCGCGACCGGCGACGTCCTCGGCGCGATCGAGAACCGCGACGACGCCGGCGACGCCGAGCCGCTGCTCGTGCACGACGGCGACCCCGCGTGGGAAGCCGAGATGGCCGGCGCCGCGCTGCGCCGCATGGGCCAGGCCCAGGCGTGGGACCGGGCGCAGTCCGCCGTCCCGATCCCGCGGCTCATCGCCGGCACCGTCGCCCTGCGCCTGTACGACCACGGCACCCCGCCGATGCCCGACCCGTTCGTCTACGTCCCCGGAGAGTGACCCATGCGCGTTCGTGTCGACGTCGGCGGCGGATCGTTCCTCGCCCTGTGCCCGTGCGGCTGGCGAGGCCTGCCCGACCTGGACCGGCTGGCCGCGCTGCGCGAGGCCCGCCACCACGAACTGCGCGCGCACCCCGGGGACAAGGCCGTCGCGGAGCAGCTGCGCGGCAAGTGACACGCGCGGGGATTCGATGGAATCCCCCCACCCTCCCGCTACTAGTCGTCATGGGATGGATCAAGGACCTGCGCGCCGGCCGCGCGCTGCGCGCCACGTCCGCGCTCGGCGAGGTCGCCGTCACCGGCCGCGCGATGCCGCCGGCGTCCCCCTGGCAGAACAACGACGTCCTCGCCCGCATCCTCATGCAGGAACTGTTCGGGACCGAGTACGTCCACGTGGACCGCGCCCTCGCGATGTCGCTCCCGGTCCTCGCGCGCTGCCGGCAGGTGCTGTTCACGACCGTCGGCCGGCTTCAGATCGTCGCGATGCGCGGCGCCGAGCCGCTGGCCGAGCAGCCGTGGGTCACCCGCCAGCCCGAGGTGAACCGGTCCCGGTTCCTCACCCTCGGATGGACCGCCGACGCGCTGTTCTGGTACGGCCGCGCGTGGTGGGTCGCCGTCGAGCGCGACGCCGCGTCCGACGGCGGGCGCGCCCGTCGCTTCCAGTGGATCCCGGAGTACCACGGCCGCTTCGACACCGACGGCAACCTCGTCGGCCTCGTCGGCGAGTCCCAGGACCTGGACCCGCGCGACATCTACCGCATCGACGGCCCCCACGAGGGTCTGCTCAACTTCGCCGCCCCCACGATCCGTACCGCCTACGCCCTGGAGCGCGCCGCGGCCCGCGCGTCGGACAACCCCGTCCCGTCGATCGACCTGCACCAGACCGGCGGGCAGCCGATGAGCGACGAGCAGGTGGACGCGCTCATCGCGCGCTGGGCCAAGGCCCGGCGAGGCGCCAACGGCGGTGTCTCGTTCACCAACCAGTCCATCGAGGCCAAGACGATGGGCCAGGCCCCCGAGCAACTGCTCATCGACGGCCGCAAGGCCACCGACCTCGCCCTGGTCCGCGCCGCCGGCGCGCCGGCATGGGTCGCGGACGTCGCGGTCGAGGGCTCCAACCTCACGTACTCGAACACGCCGGCGCGCTCGCGCGAACTCATCGACTACTTCGCCATGGGCTACCTGGAGGCCATCGCCGGCCGGCTGTCCCTGGACGACATCCTGCCCGCCGGCCAGTGGGCCACGTTCGACACGTTCGAACTGCTCCGCGGCGACTTCAAGGACCGCATGGAGGCCTACAAGGTCGCCAAGGAGGTCGGCCTGTACACCGACGACGAGCTGCGCGTCATGGAGCGCGGCGCCGCCCTGGAGGAATGACTCATGGACCCCATCCGCGCGACCCTTGCCGCCCACCTCGTCACCGCCTCCGCGTCCAAGCGCGAGGTCTCCGGCGTCCTGGTCCCGTTCGGCGTCAAGGGCAACGCGTCCATCGGCCCGATCATCTACGAGCCCGGCTCGCTCGAGGTCCACGCCGAGCGCCGGCGCGTGAAGCTGCTCGTCCAGCACGACGACGAGCGGTCCGTGGGCTACCTGACCGACGTCGCGATGACCGACGCCGAGGCCACCGGCACGTTCCACCTGCCCGCCGGTCCCGCTGGCGACCTCGCCCTGACCGAGGCCGCCAACGGCCTGCGCGACGCATTCAGCGTCGGGACCGAGATCACCGAGTACACGTGGGCCGACGACGGCACCCTCATCGCCAAGGCCGCCACCCTGCGCGAGGTCTCCCTCGTGTCCGTCCCCGCCTACGACGACGCCCGCGTCCTGGACGTCGCCGCCTCCCGCCCGACCACCACGAAGGGAACCACCATGCCCTGCTCGATCTGCGGCCAGGTCCACGCCGCCGGCACCCCGCCGTGCACCGCCCCGCCCGCCCCGCCGGTCCAGGCCGACGCCGCGGCGTCGGCCTGGACCGGCGGGGCGGGCGGGGC